>NZ_JBFUMG010000009.1:0-32518 GCF_054049495.1 Phyllobacterium sp. P5_D12
GATGCAGGCCGGTTTCGACAACGAGATCGACGAACCCGGCGGCGAGCATCGCATAGGCATAGCAATCCGTGCCGTAGCGCGCGAGCCGCACGCTTTGTTCGACACGATCATAGGCGGCACGCTTCTCATCCTTGAACATCGCCGGCGTGGTGGTAAACAGTGTCGCCCCGGAAAGTTCGGCGGTTTTCCGCGTTTCGAGGCGGCGGCTACCGCCCGGACCCTCATACCATGAAGCGTCACCGTCACACATGAACAGCTCATTGGTAAACGGTTGGGCCATGAGCCCCGCCACTGCATCCCCGTCGATGGTAAGACCGGCCAATGTTCCCCATACGGGAATACCGGAAATGAACGCGCGGGTACCATCGATCGGATCGATCACCCAGACGTGCGAGTGATCGAGGTTCTCGCCGCCAAACTCTTCGCCGAGAATGCCGTGATCGGGAAAACTTGCATTGATCAGTTTGCGAATCGCCTTTTCAGCCTCTCGGTCCGCCTCTGTAACAGGGTCAAAACCTGTCTGATATTTATTGTCGATGAGCGAAATCGTGCGGAATCGCGGCAAGGTCTGCTCCGCTGCGACACCAGCGATTTGCTTCAAAAAGGAAAGTTCAATGACCAAAATAGCTCCTCACGATTAAAATATCCTCATTTTCCTGCCGTGTCGGCCAATTTATTGCATTTTTTTTAGGCAACTAATTGTGGTGCCCAAAAAAACATACAAAACACTTGACATTTGTGCGGCGCAGCATAGATTGATACATGGACAGGGCGACCTGTCTATGCCCTCCTTGGGCGTTTCCTCCCTAGACTTGGGCCGCGCTTATGCGCGGTCTTTTTTTGCTTAAGATTCTGGTGCTGGTGAAGTGCTATTCGGCAGCAAGGGGCGTGTCCAGGAAGTAGAAATCCGGTAGCGACACGAGATCCCGTAGAAAAAGTGCAATATCCCGCTGCAGCTGATCGAAGCCTGCCTTTTTTTCGTAACTGTGTTCGTTGAGGTAAAGACCGCGATTGACCTCGATCTGCAGGGCATGAAACTGCTTGAGTGGCCGCCCGTAGTGCTCGGTGATATAGCCGCCCGCGTAGGGTTTGTTGTGGGCGACCAAATAGCCCATCTCCCGAAGCAGCTGGATCGCTGCGTTTGCAAGCTCTGGCGCACAACTCGTGCCAAACCGGTCGCCGATAATGAAATCCGGGCGCATGCCGCTTTCAGGAAAACGAATGCCTGTCGGCATTGAATGGCAATCGACAAGAACGCCATAGCCAAAACGTTCGCGCGTTTTGACGAGAATATCTCCGAGGAGTGCGTGATATGGCCTGTAGATCGTTTCGATGCGGCTCAGCGCTTCTTCGATGTGGAGCTTATGCGCATAAATTTCCTGCCCCTCGCCGACAAGCCGCGGAACTGTGCCCAGACCACCCGCAACCCGGGCAGAATGCCCATTGGCGTACGAGGGCAGCGGTTCAAAAAACATTTTAGCATCGAGCTCGTAAGGCTCGCGATTCACATCGAGATAGGCCCGTGGGAAATGCGCCACCACCAAGGGTGCGCCGATCATAACCGCTGAGGCAAACAGCTGATCGACAAAGCAATCCTCCGAACGCCGGATCGTGTGCGGGTCGAGTTGCGATTGCTGCAGGAAGGCGGCCGGATAATATCGTCCGCTATGAGGTGAGTTGAAAACGAACGGGATGCGTTGATCGGACGGTTGCCGCAATTCGTAAGGCAGGCTGTCAGGAAAATCACGCTCGGCCGTCATCGCTCACTTCGAAGGTTCATTATTGTTTATGGTACCACTCTAGATCAAGTTTCCTTCAGATGGAATTGACCAACGGTCCACCATGACCAACTTTCTGACGTATGCAAGTTACTCCTGTTGGGCTGCTTTTCCCGCGAAACGGCACCTCGACTTTTGCAGCGTTCACGCTTATTTCTAGCAAATCATTCACGCGATCTTTACCAAAAAAGCGTTTCTTGAATCGTGATGGACGCTGATCTGGGGATGATCGGGTGCTAACCAATTCGGACGGACTGATGAAGAGAATCCTTCTTGCGGAAGATGACAATGATATGCGGCGCTTTCTGGTCAAGGCGCTRGAGAAAGCGGGATATCACGTCACGCATTTTGACAATGGCGCCAGCGCCTATGATCGATTGCGGGAAGAGCCGTTTTCACTGCTTCTAACCGATATCGTCATGCCGGAAATGGACGGTATCGAGTTGGCGCGCCGCGCTTCGGAAATCGATCCCGACCTGAAGATCATGTTCATTACCGGCTTTGCTGCTGTAGCACTCAATGCCGATTCGAAGGCTCCGAAAGATGCAAAGGTGCTTTCCAAGCCCTTCCACYTGCGCGATCTTGTCAATGAAATCGAGAAAATGCTTGTCGCAGCCTGATAGGGGCGGCATTCGTTCCTTCTTGTGAAGAAAGCCTGATAAGTTCTCCCTACAGCTATTGACGGAGCCAATTCAATATGGTGTATGCGCCCGTCAGATGGGCGTGTAGCTCAGCGGGAGAGCACTACGTTGACATCGTAGGGGTCACAGGTTCAATCCCTGTCACGCCCACCATCTTTTCAAAGACTTAACTCCTTTCTCGCTGGGGGTTGCACAGAAACCGTACAGATCCGATAGAAAACTGTACGGGGTTTGTTCACTTGCCTCATACCTCGGCTGCTTTCTTCTGCCAGTCCGGATGGTGATGACCATAAACATCTTCAAGCGTTTTGACCGACATACCGAGAGAACCCGCAGCCTCCCAACGATCAATTCCCTGCTGCATCATCCACGTTGCGCGGGTGTGACGCAAAACGTGAGGTGTTACCTCGTTGCCCAGCCAGGCCAGCTCGCACGCCGTATCCCATGAACGGCGCATCTTCTTCATCGGCTGACCGTTGTACGCCACGACGTGCAGGAAGGCGTGAACCGGCTCGTTGGTTTTGCGCAAGAGCTCATAGCGCGCATCATCGTCGATGCGCTTCCAACGCTTCAGGTGGCGCAGGATACGCGAGCCAAGCCGCGTCTTAGKCTGTTTCTTTTTCGTCTCGATCTTACCATCGCCCAGGCGGCGCATGACACCCGCGTCAAGGTCCACCCAGCCGCTTTGCGTGTTCGCCATCCACTGAATGCCAAGCACAGCGCCATGACGTGTGCCGGTGTATAGCGCGAGCAGGATGAACCGGGCAGCGTGACGATTGATTTCCCACTTGTTCCGGTGCCACGTCACAGTAACTTTGCGAGTGCGAACGTCCGAATGCAGTACGCGATAGAAGCCCAATGCGCCTGCGACGAGATAAGCAGCTTCTTGACGGGTCAGGAAGCGCTCTCGGCCCGGACCCTTCTCAGGTAGGGTGACGATCGGCACCGCATCCAGCGGACCATGCTCGCGGTGCCAATGCTTGATCGCAGACGACAGAACACTCAGTTCCTTGCGAATCGTGTTGTCCTTCACGTCTTTACGCCGAAACTTGGCATAGGCGCGACACGTCTCACCCTTGACGGTGGCGAGTGTGCGAGATCCCCACCACGTCATCAGAGCTTGAATGTTGTACCCGATCGTCAAGGGACTATCGCCTTTCGTGTTTGGTGCGTGCTCGCGACCGTATGCCGTCAGGACTTCCGCGACGGAGAGTTTAGCTGGACTATGCTCGCGGACGGCTGGCTTGAATTTCTCGCCGAGGTAGGCGTGGAAGGCCTGCTCAGCTCCCTCGCGATCTGCTTCGCCGCAGCCTGTGCGCTTAACGTACGAGCCGTCTCGGATGATCCAGACGAGCTCGCTGGGGTTGAGATAGAGTCTTGGGGGCTGGGGCTTCCTTGGCATTTCAACATCATCTCCCTCATACCGTTCGCCGTGACGAAATTGGCCTTGCCTATCCGCATGATTGCGAGTCGGCCGCGCTGGTGTTCGGCTCGAAGTGTTTTCGGGCCCACCTTCCCGCGAAAGAAGAGCTCGCAAGCCTCCTTCAACGTGAGTGGGGTTTTGCCTTCGATATCACTTGCCTCAGCACTATCATCGCAGCCTCGCTATCAGTTCCATAATCTTGTCGTGTAGCGCAAAGGGAAACGCGCTACAGGCTCCTCAAAACAATGACGGCGAGCCAGAAGCCGATCAGCAACCATCTCTACGCGCGATTTCTCGATCTTCCGCACCAATCCATTTGACAAGCGCTGATGCGCTGGTTCGGTCGCTGGCGGTGCTGGTGTCGTTAATGGCGCTGGTTGAAGGCCTTCAGTCACGTCAGCGGCCACCCAGTGGCTACAGGTAGGACTTAATCCCGTGGCGCAGATATATCGGAAACGCGCTGCGGCCGGACCGCTATTCCCCCAGAAGGAATGTTCTGGAGGCCAGCTTCCGCCCTCTCCGCCATTTCCTATAAATTGTTTTTCTAGATCAACAACTTATAACTTCAAAGTTTCTGGAACTACCCTCCTACCCACCATTTAAAGAATTGCCGTATTTTGGCTCTTGGAGCAACGCAACGAAAAATACCGTAAGGTAAAACTCTGACTCCGTTAGTCCTGGTTCGAATCCAGGTTCCCCAGCCAAACTTTTCCGAATAAAAATCAACATGTTATTCAAGAGTTGGCACACCCGCTCTTCCGTTTTCATGTTGCACCATGTTGCAACTGGCTACCATTGATTTCCAACGATTTTCTTGGGGACACGGCGAATCCATGCGACATGGATGCAACATGAATTGACGTAGTAAGCCAAGCGCTTAGTGCGAAGCGCCGATGGACAATACGTAAATATCGCAGTGCATTCGCAGTACAGACGGCCGCTTTGGGGCCGGGAGCGGACCGTCCACTATGCGTTTCGATTTCACGGAGAGCGGCCACTCCGCGGCCTGTCCCCCTTGGGAATGCCAATCTCCAACAGCAATTTCCCTAGCCCATTTTTGGCGTTTGGCATGGGACGTTAGCCACGCGATATGGACCGCCCGGCGAGGAGCGGAGCGTACGCGGCGAGTCGGTGGGATATGAACTCTGTGAAAAGCCGCACGCGCTTCGTCTTGCGTGTCTCCCCCTGCGTGAGAGGCCAGATCGTCGCAGGTGATTTCAGATCGATGCCCGGAACTCTCGCCAGCAAGTGATCGGCATCTCCGACGAAACAGGGCAGTTTGGTCATGCCGATCCCTTGCCTTGCCGCAGCGATCTGCGCGTCGGCGTCCGGCGTCCTGAACGGAACCCCTGTGGCGCGAAACTCCCCTTGGTCGACCCAGTTCGGAACAGCCTGACCGCCGATGACGATGGGCCGGATTGGATCCGGCGCACCCGCACGCCACGCGGCCAGTCTATCGCGGGACATATAAACACCCGCGAGCAGATCCGGACCTTTCAGGCCATGAAGATTGAGCGGCAGGGTCTTGCGATCGGAGACCATCCGGATTGCCACATCCGCCTCCCGATTGGTCAGATTCGCGACCTCGCCGGTCGATACGATCTCCATCTCGATGTCCGGATGCAGACGCGCAAAATCTGCGATATCCGGCATGAGCAGGTGTGTCGCAAGGAACGGGGGCAGCGTCACCCGTAGAAGCCCGCGTACGCTCTGATCGCGCCCGAAGACGCGCGTCTCCAGTTGGTGCGACGAGGCTTCCATCTGGTTCGCGAACTCGAGAACCTCCTCGCCCGCGGCCGTCAGGCGGTAGCCCGAAGGCAGCTTTTCGAACATCTGCGTCCCGAGGTGCTCCTCGAGCTGCGCAACGCGTCGCAGCACGGTCGAGTGGTTGACTCCCAGGCTCTTGGCGGCAGCCCGCACTGAGCCGCCACGTGCGGCGGCAAGAAAGTAGCGAACGTCATCCCAGTCGATCATGGTCCATTCCCGCGCCGCATGGGGCGGCTTCCAAAGACCAGTCTACCCTACTGGGCCGGATTGCGCATGACCGTCGCTGCGTTCGATCACGTAAGTGGATCGTTTTCGCACCACGGATGCGCGCGATTGCGCACTCACCGCCTGGCGCCGCCGACCCCATATCGAGGCTGTCGGAGGATGTCTCCGCAATCGATGACCCGAGACGCGACACAAGGAATGCATGACATGACCAGATTGAATGGAAAGACAGCCGTGATCACGGGCGGCGCCACCGGTATCGGCCTCGCCGCTGCAAGGCGCTTCATCGAGGAGGGTGCCTTCGTCTTCATCTACGGCCGTCGGCAGCAAGCACTCGATGCGGCTGTGGCCGAGCTTGGACCTAACGCCCGCGCGGTGAAGGGCTCGGTCTCGGATGAGGCCGATCTTGATCGGCTCTACGCGGCGGTGAAAGCAGAGCGCGGAAGCCTCGACATCGTTTTCGCCAATGCCGGGGCCGGAAGTCCGCTTCCTCTCGGCCAGATCACCGCCAAGCACATCGACGACACTTTCGACACCAACGTGAAGGGCACGATCTTCACGGTCCAGAAGGCGCTACCACTGATGGGCCCGGGCGGTTCGATCATCCTGACGGGATCAAGCGCCGGGACCACCGGTGCCCCGGCATTCACTGCCTACAGCGCCAGCAAGGCAGCCGTGCGCAATCTCGCACGGACCTGGGCGGAGGATCTGAAGGGTACCGGTATCCGGGTCAACGTGTTGTCGCCCGGCGCGACGGCGACCGAACTCGCGAAGGAAGCGCTCGGAGAGGAGGGCCAAAAGGCCTACGGCGCGATGACCCCGCTCCGGCGCATGGCCGCTCCGGCGGAGATCGCGGCCGCCGCCGCCTTCCTCGCGTCGGACGACAGCAGCTTCATGACCGCCAGCGAAGTCGCCGTCGACGGCGGCCTGGCTCAACTCTGACCCCGGCGCGGCTCCGTGCCTAACTCACACACAACGTAGGACAAAAAATTATGAAAGCACTCGAAGGTAAAATCGCAGTCATCACGGGCGGAAGCAGCGGGATCGGCTTGGCCACAGCCAAGCGTTTCGTGGAAGAAGGTGCGCAGGTCGTGATCATTGGGCGACGCGAGAAAGCCTTACAAGAGGCCGCGGCGCTTATCGGGAAAAACGTGACAACAGTCGTGGGTGACGTCTCGCGCTTGGAAGATCTGGACCGGCTCTACGCCACCGTGAAGGAGAAACATGGTCACATCGACATTCTCTTCGCAAACGCGGGCGCAGGTACAGTCGCGCCGCTCGCGGCAGCTACTGAGGCCCATTTTGACCAAACCTTCGATGTGAACGTGAAGGGCCTGTTCTTTACGGTGCAGAAGGCCCTTCCCATCTTCAAAGACGGCGGATCGATCATTCTGAACTCTTCGGTCTCGAACGTGATGGGGCTGCCAGCGTTTAGCGCCTACGCAGCAAGCAAGGCGGCTGTTCGCAGCTTCTCGCGGTCTTGGACCCAGGAGCTGAAGGACCGCGATATCCGCGTCAATACGATGAGCCCCGGCGCGATCGAGACTCCCGCCTTGGCGACAACGACCGGCCTCACCGCTGAGCAAGCCGAGGAGGCGGTCGCCCAGTTTGCTGCACAGATCCCAATGGGTCGCAGGGGCAAGCCAGAGGAAATCGCGGCTGCGCTTACGTTCCTCGCTTCCGATGAAAGCTCCTACATCACCGGTATAGATCTCGCCGTCGATGGTGGTTGGGCGCAGGTCTGACCCAACCTTAACACAGGATCGGAGAAGCAGTATGAGCTACTCAATCATCGGCTTCGGCAATATCGGCCAAGCTCTGGCCAAGGCCTTTTCCCGCAAGGGCATCGAAGTATCTGTTGCAACCACGCGGGACCCGGAAAGCTTTGCGGCTGAAGCGGCCGCGATCGGGCCGAAGGTCATTGCTAAAACCCTAGCGGAAGCCGTCAAGGCGGACATCATCTTCTTGGCGGTCCGTTTCGAGTCGCATCCAGATGTCGCAAAGGCGCTCGCCACCTGGCAGGGGAAGACCATCGTCGATGTGACCAATGCCTACGGTGTGCCCCCTGAGCAACTGGGAGGACAGCCGTCTTCCCAGGCCGTCGCGCAGGCTTTTTCTGGCGCAAGGCTGGTCAAGGGCTTCAACCATCTGCTCGCTGCCACCCTTGGCCAAGATCCGGCCGTGCAGGGCAGCAGGAGAGTCGTGTTCCTGGCGAGCGACGATGACGACGCTGCGGCGGAGATTGGTACGCTCGCGGAAAATCTGGGCTTCGCGCCGATCAAGCTTGGCGGGCTGTCGGAAGGCGGGCTGCTGGTCCAGGCGCGCGGAAAGAGCTGGGGTCATCTGATCTTCAAGGATCTGGTCAAGTTCGACGGATAAAACGAGGCCATGTACGGATCGGATCGAGCGCGATCCGATCACAGCGAAATGGAGATATTCCCATGAGTATTGAAAAAAACATCCAGACCGTGAAGGACTTCTTCGCCGCGATAGGCCGCGGCGACAGAGAGGCTCTGTTGGCGCTGGTTGCCGAAGACATCAAGTGGATCATTCCGGGCGAGGACTGGCCGCTGGCCGGCACCTACCGGGGGCACGCGGGACTAGCAGATTTGCTGGATACGGCATCCAGGTCGATGGAAACCTCCACGGAACCCCGGGAGTTTGTCGCACAAGGAGACCGGGTTCTCGTCGTGGGCTTCGCCAGCGGGAAGGTCAAAGCCACGAACAAGCCGTTCGAGGACGACTGGATCTTCGCCATCACGGTCCGGGACGGCAGACTGACCAGCATCCAGGAATACATCGACACGCAAGCGTTAGCACGCGCCGCGCAGATGGACGCGTCCGGGCCCGTATAGCGCAGGCCTTCTGCAACCATCGGCTTTCGCCGAAGGTGAATGAGCGGATCGCCGTCTCGCGTGCCGCGCTCGTCGAATACCCAACCGTAAAGGAGATTCCGATGTACGACCAATCCAAACTATCCGAGTTGATCCGGTTTGCACGCATTGATGCGGGTGCCACCGTCATCGACGTTTATCCAGGCGACGGCGACTGGACGCGCCTGTTCTCCGACATCGTTGGACCCGAAGGTCGAGTCACCAGCTTCGTGCCGGCCGAAGTCGCGCACTTCAAGAACGATCCGGTCGGCCTCATGCGAACGCTCGCGCAAGAGCCAGGCCGGGAAAACGTCGAAGCCGTCTCAGCGGACCTCGTGGCAATGCCGGAGATCACGCAGCCAGCGGATGTCCTGTGGCTGCACCTGTTCTACCACGATCTCCACACCGCGCTGATGCAGGCCAGGGGCGCGACGGCGGCCAACTTCAATCGAGCTGTCTACGAGCGGCTGAAGCCCGGTGGGTTCTACGTCATCGTCGATCACGCCGCCGCCGCCGGAGCCGGCACAGGTGATGCCCAGTCATTGCATCGCATCGACCCTGCCTCCGTGCGCGAGGAGGTGGAGGCTGCCGGCTTCGTACTGGATGYGGAAAGCACCCTGCTCGAGAACAGGAACGATCCACACGCGATCAAGGTCTTCGATCCCTTGATCAAGGGCGAGACCGATCGCTTCGCATATCGGTTCGTGAAGCCCTGACAGAGGCCGGCGCCAACCTCAAGTCGACCTCCCAAGGATGCCAGGATACTGCTCAACTGCGCCAGTCTGCAGCAACGTCAGCTTTCAGAACTCGCTGGKGAGCCTGCAAAGGTCAAGCTTGAGGGCTCAAAGCCGCTTGATCGCAATCTTTGGAATTGAGAAAGTTTCGTCAACACGTGCAGCCCCACTTTGCGAGGCTGCACGCGCTCAGATTTCAGTGTGCTCAGCTAGTTCCAGCGCATCCTCAATGTCCACGCCAAGATACTTGACCGTATTTTCGATCTTGGTGTGCCCCAACAGGATTTGGATCGCGCGAAGATTGCCTGTCGCCTTGTAAATCATTGCGGCCTTCGTGCGCCGAAGCGAGTGCGTGCCGTAATCTTCGCGCCGCAGCCCAATTGCGGTCACCCATTCATCGACCAATCGGGCATACTGGCGAGTACTCAGATGATCGGTGTGGTCGACTCGACTGGGAAAAGCGTAGTCGTCGATTGTTCCACCTCGCCGTTCAAGCCATGCAAGCAAACTTGCCCTCACCTCCGCCGTGATTTCGAACTGAACCGGACGGCCGGTCTTTTGCTGGACGACGATGGCTCGAGTTCGAATTTGCGTTCCTGTCACGAGACTCCCGATTTTCATTTTCACGAGATCGCAGCCCCGCAGTTTGCTGTCGATTGCGAGGTCAAACAACGCACGATCTCTCGTGCGCCCCTCCCTATCAAGGAAGAAGCGGATCGTCCAAATCTGGCGCTGTTTCAGCGGCTTCTTGACACCGACCTTTCGGCCGACGTTCCACGCCGGACGGCCCAGGGCGGTAGGATCGTATTGTGCGATACCCATTTCAATTCTCCTTCGGCCAACATTGGCCGTTAGGAGAACGCATGGGCGCAAGTATTGAAGGGGCCGATAGCGGACAAGCAGCTTCGGGACCGGTATCCTCAAAGGCGGTCCGTCAGGTCAGTGCAAGCATCGTCGTGAGTTGGCCCCACGCGGGTACTCGCAATTTTCAGCCGCGGAAGCGAAGTGCCTCAAGCACGACTACGAAGGCGGGAGCGTGCTGCCTGCTGCTCGGATAGTACAGGTGATAGCCTGGGAACGGTTCGCACCAATCCTCCAGCACTCGCACCAGCCGTTTCTTTGTCAGGTCATCCTGCACCATATCATCGGGCAGATATGCCACGCCCAAACCATCCAGAGCAGCGCGCCTTGCAAGCTCAAGACTGCTCACCGCCAGTTGGCCCTCGACACGGACGTTGATTTCGCGTCCGCGCTTTTCGAACTCCCATGGGAAATATCCACCGCGCGTTACACGGCGCAAGTTGATGCAGCGGTGGCCGGTTAGCTCTTCAGGATGCTTGGGCGCTGGCCGCTCTTTGAAATAACCCGGAGATGCAACAATGGCCTGGCGCATCGCGGGACCGATCCGAACGGCAATCATGTCCTTCTCGACGTACTCGCCGACGCGAACACCGGCATCGAAACGCTCGCTCACAATGTTTGCTAAGCCCTCGTCAGAGACCAACTCGACCGTGATGTCGGGATAGTTAAGCATGACCTTGGACAAGCGCGGCCACATCACCGTATCCGCCGCATGTTGCGTTGCCGTGATCCGAACGATGCCGGACGGCTTGTCCCTTAGCTCGGTCAGCGCGGACAGGCTGCCTTCGATACCCGCGAAATGCGGCTCGATGCTCCGAAGCAGACGCTCTCCAGCTTCTGTGGGCGCCACACTTCGGGTGGTGCGACTGAGCAGACGCAAGCCAAGCCGCTCTTCCAGCGTCCTGATTGTCTTGCTGAGGGCCGGTTGGGAGACGCCCAGCCGGACTGCCGCCCGTGTGAAACTGCCTTCCTGTGCGACAGCGATGAAGGCCATCAGATCGCTGACGTTCTCTCGCATCATTCATAACTCCTGATTATAAGCCTATGATCTATATAGCGCCTTATCGTATGAGTTTGCATCCCTTAAGTTTTGAGGTGTGAAGAGCGCTGGTCCCGACTGAGACTTACTCCAAGGCGGCCATCAGCCTCTCCAATGACTTGTTCGAATAAGGAAAGGAACGAACATGAAGGAATTGGCTTTGGGGCTCGCACTTATGCTCGGATCGGTATCCGGCTTAGCGATCGGCACTTCCCCCGCGCTCGCCCAGGACCTGTCCAACGGCGCTGACAACTTTTACAGGAGCGACCGCGTGGTCGTCGAAAAGATCACCTTCGAGAATAAGTTCGGCATGAAGGTCGTCGGCAATCTGTTCACGCCCCAGGGCCTCGACAGGAGCGCCCAGACTCCGGCGATCGTCGTAGGCCACCCGATGGGCGCCACGAAGGAGCAGAGCGCCAACCTCTATGCGACCAAGCTGGCAGAGCAGGGCTTTGTTACGCTGTCGTTCGATCTCTCCTTCTGGGGCGAGAGCGAGGGCCAACCGCGCAATACCGTCGCTCCCGAAATCTATGCGGATGATTTCAGCGCAGCCGTCGACTTCCTGAGCACGCAGCCCTTTGTCAACAAGGACAATATCGGCGTGCTCGGCATTTGCGGGAGCGGCAGCTTCGCCCACAGCGCAGCGCAGATCGATCCGCGCATGAAAGCGATCGCCACCGTCAGCATGTATGACATGGGTGCCGCCAATCGCGACGGCCTTCGGAAGGGCGTGTCGGTCGAACAGCGAAAGGAAATGCTGAAGGTCGCCGCACAGCAGCGCCTCGCAGAGTACCAGGGCGCCGAAATCAAACTGACCGGCGGCACGGTTGATGAACTGAAGGCAGACTCCAATGCGATCGAGCGTGAGTTCTATGATTTTTATCGCACGCCGCGCGGGGAGTTCACGCCGAAAGGACAGACGCCGCTCCAGACCACGCATCCGACCCTGAGCAGCAACGCCGCTTTCATGAACTTCTATCCGTTCGCCCAGATCGAGACGATCTCGCCGCGTCCGTTGCTGTTCATCGCCGGCGAGCAGGCTCACTCGATCGAGTTCAGCGAAAACGCCTACGAGCGTGCTTCTGAACCGAAGGAGCTCGTGATCATCCCGGGTGCCGGTCACGTCGATCTCTATGACCGTGTCAACCTGATCCCGTTCGACAAGCTGACCGCCTTCTTCCGGGGAAACCTGAGCTCTTAACGAACATACAACCGGACGATACGCCTCGCGGGCCCTCCGCTTGCCTGGCGTGTTGTTCGACTACAGAGGCATGAAATGACCCACGCAACCGCGGTAGCGACTACCGAAAGCGCCCCAGACTCGGCGTCATGGAGCGCTGTCCTCGCCCTTAGCTTGTGCGTTGCGACGCTCATCGCTTCGGAATTCATGCCCGTCAGCTTGCTGACGCCAATCGCCTCCGACCTGTATCTGACCGAAGGTCAGGCGGGGCAGGCCATCGCGATCTCCGGTATATTCGCTGTCGCCACCAGCCTCTTCGTCGCTGCATTCACGTCGAAGCTTGACCGGCGACAATTGTTGTTGTGGCTCACAGCTTTGATGCTCATTTCGGGCGTTGTGACCGCGTTCGCGCCCAACTATGCGGTCCTGATGGCGGGGCGTGCTTTTGTCGGCGTCGTAATCGGCGGCTTCTGGTCGATGTCAGCGGCGACAGTCATGCGCCTCGTGCCGGCTGCAGACGTGCCCCGTGGCCTCGCGATCCTCAACGGCGGCAATGCACTGGCAGCAACGATTGCTGCGCCGCTCGGCAGTTTCCTTGGACAGTATATCGGTTGGCGCGGCGCCTTCTTCAGCGTGGTGCCGCTCGCTGCAATCACCTTTGTGTGGCTCCTTGCAACGTTGCCGTCCATGCCCAGCCGGACGCGTGCGAACCCGCTGGCGGCATTTCAAGTCCTACGCCGACCAGGCGTGCCGATCGGCATGGCGGCCGTCGCACTTTTCTTCATGGGCCAATTCGCGCTCTTCACCTACCTGCGGCCATTCCTGGAAACCGTGACACTCGTCAACGTTTCCGGCTTATCGCTCCTGTTGTTGGCAATGGGCGTCTCCGGTTTGCTCGGAACCTTCCTTATCGGCTCTCTCCTGCATACGCGCCTCTACCAAGCGTTGATCGCCATGCCTGTGATGATGGCGGCGCTCGCGATTGGCCTGGTCGTATACGGATCGTCGTTAGGTACCACTGCCGGGTTGCTGGCACTTTGGGGCCTGATCGGCACCGCCGCGCCAGTCGGCTGGTGGAGCTGGTTGAGCGAAGCGCTGCCGGACGATGCAGAAGCGGGAGGAGGCCTGATGGTTGCTGTCGTGCAACTCGCCATCACAGCCGGCGCAGCCTCCGGCGGTCTGCTGTTTGACAATGGCGGTTATCAGATCGCATTCGGATTCGGCGCGATCGTGCTTTTCACCTGCGCCATCGCGGCTGTGGTGCTGGCGCGTCACGACAGATCACGCACGGCCACGCCAACGTCTTCAAGGAAGCATCTATCATGAGCAAAAGACAAAGCCAGTTTGGCGATGCAGCCACAATGTCCGTAAGCGAAACCTTGTCTGCGCCCGGTGCGCACGGTTTTTCTCCGCTCCGCCGCTCTATCCTTGGAGCGATACTGGTCACCGCCACCATGCCCTGGCTGGCGTTCGCCCAACAAAAAAACGATCCGGCAAGTCAGGAGCCAACCGACATGAAAATTCGAATGATGTTCAACGGTCATAGCCTGACGGCAACGCTTTACGACAACCCGTCGGCGCGCGATTTCGCATCCATGCTACCCCTAGAACTGACCATCGAAAATTATGCCGGCAACGAGAAGATCGCTTATCTCCCCCGTAAGCTGACGGAGGACGCGAGTGGTCCATTCGGCAACGAGGCGCCAGGCGACCTCTGCTACTTCTCGCCGTGGGGCAATCTCGCGATGTTCTACGCCGGCTACAGCTATTCCGGTGGGCTGATCCGGCTCGGCCGCTTCGACGATTTCGAGCCGTTGCTTGTGCGCGGGACGTTTCCCCTGACCATCGAACGGATCGTCTGAACGCATTGTCTGGGCGAGAAGGAATGTACCAAATAGCGAAGATTCGAAACTGAGCTTCCTCCAAGTCGAGGCCGCGCGATGACCACGACGCAGGTTGATGAGCATAAAACTTATAACAGAAGGTGGCGCACGATGAGCTGCGGTGTCCGCTTATAGGGACGGACGGAGCCCCCATAAATGACCGATTTGAGGGCGCGAAGCTGCCGTTTGGCGATCGTGGCGTGACTGACCGCTTTGCGCCTTCCATTCCGCCTTCAAAGCACGCGGACGCCAGCCAAGAGCGGACGCTCTCAAAGGAGGTGTTTCGCCCCGCCCTAACGCTTTAAGCCAGTACCATCGGGCGGYGGACTCGAAAATACTCGCCGCTGCCCGATGAGGAAAAAGTGTCTACGGCCTATCTCGTGCCGACGTCTTCGAGCGCGGTCGGATAGTCCACATAGCCCGCGGCACCGCCGCCATAGTATGTGTCGGGATCGCTGGGGCTGAGTTTGAGATCATTGGAGAAACGCTCGACCAAGTCCGGGTTAGAGATAAACGGCGATCCAAAGGCAACAGCATCGGCGAAGCCATCGCACAACAGAGCGTTGCCAGTCTCAAAGGTGTAACCGCCATTGGCGATCAGATTGCCGGAATACAGCGGCCGGAAATGCTTGGCGACGCCTTGGTCGAGAATTTCCACTTGCGTTCCAGTCAGATCGTTTATGGGGTTCATCAGTTGCAGATAAGCGAGATGGCGCTTCGACAATTCACCGATCAGATATTCGAAAGTGGTCAAGGTTTCGACTCCGGCGATGAAATTGCCGACGCCAGTCAAACCGGGACTAAGCTTGATTCCAACGCGTCCTGGCGCCCAGGATTCGACAAGGGCGTCGACAATCTCGAGGGGAAACCGGGCGCGATTTTGGGCTGTGCCGCCATAGTCATCCGTTCTCAGATTGAGGCCTTCATAAAGGAAGGTTGGGATCAGATAGGTGCTGATGCCATGTAGCTCGACTCCATCAAAACCAGCAGACTGCGCTAGGCGGGCAGCTTTGGCATAGTCTTCCACAGTCCGGGCGATATCGCACAGACCCATCGCTTGAGGCATCACGGTGTCTTTAAAGCCAGCTGGAGTATACGCTTTCAATCCCGGATTCACTGGCGATGGGGCCAGCGGCAAAGCGCCATCGAGCAGGTCTGGATGCGATGATGATCCAATGTGGCCGAGTTGGACGAAGATACGTCCTCCAGCCTGGTGAACGGCGTCTGTGACTCGGCGCCACCCCTCGGCCTGCTCCTGAGTGTAAAGGCCAGGCACATGTATGAAGCCAACGCCATCGCGGCTCGGCCAAGTCCCCTCAGTCAGGATAAGACCGGCCGATGCGCGCTGTGCGTAATATCGTTCCTGGAGCGCATTGGGAACAAAGCCCGTATTGTTCGTTCGGGCCCGGGTCATGGATGCCATGATGATGCGGTTGGGTAGATCGATGTCGCCCAGGCGGATTGGATCCAGCAAGGGATGGTTTGGACTGCTCATGTCTGTTCACCTATGTTGGCAGCGCTATCCGCGGGTTTGCGCCTGAATGGATAATGACGATGCCCGTCGACACCGTCGCACAATTCAAGTAAGACCAAGCATACCTGCAATCCAGTACCTACTATTTCGTAAGTGTCCGAATTTGGAGATCACAATGACCGAGACAAATTTCCAATGCGGTCTGGAAGCGGCTCTTGAAATCCTTGGGGGCAAATGGAAGCCGCTTATCCTCTTTCATCTGGCCAGCGGGGCCAAGCGCACCGGTCAGCTCCGCAGGCTCGTGACCAATGTGAGCGAGAAGATGTTGATCCAGCATCTCAAGGAAATGGTTGTTGATGGCATCATTCGTCGTATCGACTTCCAGACAGTCCCGCCTCACGTTGAGTACGAGCTGACCGACTTTGGCCATAGCTTATCCAAAGTTCTCGCCCCGTTGTGCGAATGGGGAACACGTCACTCTTCCGAGGTCGCCATCATCGTCCAAAATCGAAACCGAGCATCAGAGGCGGCATAGCAGTCTAACTCGTCAACTGCGCAGGAACCGGTAAGCCGACCCACTTCGCTCGACATATCCTACCCCTGGATATGTCCAATGGTATCCGAGCAGTCGAAGCTTCTCGTTCGCCGCMTTGTCCAGAAAAGCGGCCCTGTTTGAAAGCGCGATCTCGGGTTCGGTGTCGAAGCCGAAATGCCATTGCGGATTTTCGAACGAAACGACATCGTTTGGGATGACGTCTCCGGCGATTAGTAGGTTTCCGTCGCCTGCTAGTTCCAGAGAGATGTGTCCCGGCGTGTGCCCGCGTGTGCTTACCACGTTCATGCCCGACACGATCTCGTCTCCAGGCCTCACCATCGTCAGCCTGTCCTTGACGGCAAAGAGATCGCGTTGCGCGCCGCGCGCGAAGGCGTGCAAAGGCTCCGGCATCTTCGTCTCGTAGTCTGGGTCTGTCCAGAACGACCACTCGGCTTCGTTGACGTAGTAGTGGGCGTTGGGAAAGAGCAAAGCCCCTTCGGCCTTCGTCGTCCCGCCGGAATGATCGGGATGGACGTGAGTGAAGACCACCTTGGTGACACATGCTGGATCGACGCCGAGCGAAGACAGGTTTTCGGCGAGCCGGCCGTCGCTCGGCTGAAAATTCGCGCCCGCGCCGGTATCGACGAGAATGAGATCGTTTCCGTGACGAATGAGCGGTATATTCGTCTGCAGCGGGGCGCTGTCTGCGTCGCCACCGAGCCGACCCAGCAAGCTCCGGGTCTCGTCCGGAGTGCCGTCCGGCATGAGGATATCCGATGTCAGGGTAATGTAGCCGTCGCTGAGAACGGTGATTTCGAAGCTCCCATGGTGGAGCTTGTGAAAACCGCCTGAGAGAACGCCGGGCGGGAGAATCGCCTTCTCGGGAGTCATGTAGGTTTCCTTCGATAAGTTCGCGGATATTGCCGTCTCGAGGGAAGAAACGCGAGTGTTTTCCCGTGAGATGTTGTGAGAGCGATCGTCCAGAAGTTGCACTTCGTCATTCCTGTGCTGGATAAGCATACCGCGCCGCCCTCAGCGTAAACGAGAAGACGCTCCCCTCCGGTTCGTTCGGAGCCACCCAGAGACGGCCACCATGGGTTTCCACGATCGAGCGGCAGATTGACAGACCCATGCCGAGACCGCCCGGCTTTGTGGTGAAGAAGGCGTCGAATATCTGCTCCATTGTCGACGCGTCCACGCCGGGTCCGCTGTCGGCAACCTCGACGAGGGGATTCCCGTCGCTCGACCTCCCGGAACGCACCTGCAGGCGCCGCACTCTTCTTTCGGATGCTCCTATGGCCTCGACTGCATTAAGGATCAGGTTTAGGACGACCTGTTGCAACTGGGTCCGGTCCCCCACCGTCAATCCCGTATTCCTATCCAATTCGGTTTCGAGTTTTATGCCATGCCGCTGTAACTCACCGCGGGTCAGGACAAGAACTCCCTCGATCATCGCGTTTACGTCGACCTCTTCCGTGGCCAACGGCGCCTTCCTCGCGAGCGCGCGGATACTAGTAATTACATCTCCGGCGCGATGTCCGTCCCGGACGATCCGCTCAGCCGCCTGCCGGGCCTCCTCGACGTCGAGTTGGTCATCCCTTAGCCATCGCAGGCACGCCGCGGCGTTCATGACGATAGCCGTTAAAGGCTGGTTGACCTCATGCGCGATCGACGCTGTGAGCTCGCCCAACGCCGTCAGCCTTCCAGCGCGGGCCAGGAGTTGCTGAGCTTCCTCGATCCTCTTGAGATCGTCGATATCCGTATTGGTGCCGTACCATTTTATGATTTTGCCGTGTGCGTTGCGCATCGGGGTCGCCCGAATGAGAAAGGATCGAGCCACCCCATCGAAGCGGACCATGCGAGCTTCGATCTCGCCAGCTTCTTCGGCTGCGATCAGTGTCTTCCATTTTGCAACGACTTTTTCGATGTCATCGGGATGGATCGAGCGCGCCCAAGCGCTGTCGAGAATGAGGCCCTGCGGGATTCCGGTAAAGTCGTGCCATTGCTTGTTGCACGACACGACTCTCCCGTCCGGAAGGCTGTTCCATGCCAGGGCCGGGATCATGTCGTAGGAGAGGCGGAGCTCCTCCGCAGCGCGGCGGGCACGTTCGTGCGTCTCCTGAGCTTCGCGAAACAGAACGGCGTTTTCGAGCGAGATCGCGGCCTGGGAGGCGAGAAGTTGAAGCACGGCCACCTGGTCCTCGGTGAACAAGTGGGAGGACAGCCCGTTCTCGAGGTAAAGCACGCCAACCAGCTGCTTCTGCCTCACCAGCGGCAGGCAGAGGATCGAATTCGAACCGGCCTCCTCCAAGTAAGGGTCGGATGAGAACAATTCGGCTCTGCGTGCCTCATCGAGGAGGACGACCTCCTGTGTGCGAGTCACATAGCTGAGGATCGTTTCAGGAAGCTTCCTTTCAAATCCCCCGAACTTGACGGAGACACCCTTGTCATTGGTAAGCGCCTCAGCGACGACGTGCATTTCCGCTCGCTTGGGAAGGAGAAGCAGGCCCCTGACCGCTCCGGAATGTTCAACGACGGTGATCATAAGCCGCTCGACGAGGCGATCGAGAACGATCTCGCCGGAAACTGCCTGAGACATCGCCACGACGGCCGCCAAATCCAAATGCTGCACCTGGGAGCCAACCGTCCTCTTCCCGTTTGCTTCTGGCTTCAAGCCTGGGCTTTCTCGATCGAGTTGCCTGACCTTTCCGTTTGCGCCCCACGCCAGATAACAGGACCGCGCATTGCGCAGAAATGCTGTTGCGCTAGTATTAAGCCCGCGCTCCACGCAGAACCGCGACGCCAGTTCGTTCGCCAGGGCTTCGTTCTGAATGAAGCTGTACTGCCTCGCCGAACGTATGGCTTCTTCATAAAACCCAAGTGCATCTATGTCGCGGCTTTCAAGCCGGGCGACTTCAGCGGCCACAAGAGCAAGACGATTGCCATGGTTCTCTGGCCCACTCTCGGCCCACGTCTCGATCTGCTTCTGGTGTCGCTGTAGCTCCGCGAAATGCGCTGGTCGATGGTCACCTACTGCGGTTTCGAAGGCCACCGCTTGGATGAGGGCCCCGTAAAAATGATATTCGCCGATATCGATGAAAGACCTGGTGGCTTGCACGACGCCACGAGCTTGGCGCTCGGCATTTATCGCCGAAGCGAAGTCGCGCGCGATATAACCCGCCTGCATCTGCTGGATCCAATACCATGCGAGTGGGAGTACGAGTTGCTCGCCGGCGTC
The DNA here is from genome assembly GCF_054049495.1 of Phyllobacterium sp. P5_D12. Lineage (NCBI taxonomy): Bacteria > Pseudomonadati > Pseudomonadota > Alphaproteobacteria > Hyphomicrobiales > Phyllobacteriaceae > Phyllobacterium > Phyllobacterium sp. P5_D12. Next base: position 19,652 of record NZ_JBFUMG010000009.1, read on the forward strand.
CTGTAGATGCTGCTGATAAGACGCCTTGTCAGGGAGCGCCGATCCACCCGCTGTCCCCGGCGCCTTAAGACCACGCAGTTCGCGAACAAGAAGTAATTGGCCGATCGCGGAATCTGCAGCAAGGCTGAAGCCGGTCCTTTGCGCCGACGCCAGGAACCTTTCGGCCTCCTCCTCCACCAGCGCCAACTCCGCGCCCGCGACCAACAGGTGCGAGACCAGCATCTGCGCGGTTGTGACGATGAACACCAGGTCTCCCGCGGCTACGCCGACTTGAATAGCTTTCCGGCTGAAGGTCTCCGATATACGAAGATGTCTTGTCCAAGGAACGACGAAGCAAGCGTAGCAGGTGTAGGTCCGCGTTTTGAAGCGATCCATCCCGTGTTCGTCGACAAGTGCGAGGCCCACTTCACCGAACCGGCCGCCGGATTGGTAGTCCCCAAAGCGGAGGCCCAGCGCCACCATAATCGATACGTAGGCATAAGAGGAGGCGTCGCAATTGCCGTGCTGCAGGCTCAGCGAGACCATCCGCGTGTAGATCACGTCTTCGAGATTGCCATCGGTCAAGATGGCTGGGAGGATCGTGTATGCAAGGACGTCCATCGCAGCGAGCCAGTCGGGATCCGTCATTCTCGGGAGGTTCACGAGATCTTCGATTGGACGGTCCGCGAGCAATCCGCGCAAAGCCTCTATCTCTAGCCGCAGTTCGTGTTCGGTCGGATGGGGAGACCAGTCGATGCCAAAGTCGCGTAGATAGGCGAGAGCGACGTGGACAGCCTTTGCCTGATCTCCGAGCGTCACGTAAAGCGACGACCGGAGACGTACCACCGCCGCGCCGTCAACGCGATCCCTAGCTCGCAGAGACAACGTGCGAAGACGATCGTCGGCGACCGCGTGATCGCCTGTCAGATATTCGCATTCCGCCTGCTGGAGTTCGAGTGCGAATATGAGGTCATAGCGCGTGTCCCGGTGCGACGGTTTGAGAAGGTTTAAACCCGTACGGAAATATCTCAAGGACGACGGATAGGCGACGGATGCTTTTGCACGGGTCCCCGCTTCCAGGAAGAGTTCGGCGACCTGTTCGCGTTCCCCGTCCGACATGACCAGCTCAATTCCACGAGCGAATTGATCGACCAACTCGAATATGCGCTCGTCAATTCCCGACGGTGTCAGGCTAGATATCAACGCGCGGCCGATCCGGACGTGAGCCGGCGGCCTGTCGACGGCAGGCACCAGTAGGTAGGCGGCCTCCTGCACCCTGTCGTGAGCGAATATGAACGTGTCGTCGACACGCAACAGAAATCTTGCCTGAACTGCTTCCCACAGGATCGCGCCGATCTGCCTTTTGGGCTTGCCGGAGGCGATGCTCAATGTATCAAGGGAAGCACCACTGCCGAGACAAGCGAGCAATTTGACGGTCTCTAGTGTCAGACGAGGGAGGCGGCTAAGTTTGGAAGCAACGAGTTCGGCAACGTTGTCGGTGAGGCGTGTATTCCGTATTCGATTGGTGTCCCATCGCCATACACCCCTGTCGGCATCGAATACGACAAGCTCCTCCTCCTCCATGGAAGCGAGGAACTGCAGTACGAAAAAGGGATTTCCGTCAGTCTTGTCGACCACAAGAGTTGCCAAAGAACCTACGGAGCGAGCTTCCGAGTGCAGCATGTCCGCCAGCAGATTTCCGACGTCCTGTGCGGTCAACGGCCCAAGCGTCAATTCTTCGAGCTTGTCGAGGTTCTGCCGCATCGAGTTCCGCGTCGCGTTGAACGGATGTTCTGGCGAAACTTCGTCGTCGCGGTAGGCGCAGATCAAAAGCAGGTTTCCCATCTCTTGATCGACAGTGATCGTTTCGATGAGGTCGATCGTGGCTTCATCCAACCATTGAACATCGTCAATGAACAACACCAACGGGCGTTCAGAACTTGCGAAGACCGTAAGGAACCGTCGGAACACGAGGTGGAACCGGGCCTTGGTTTCGTGAGGCAGAAGTTCGGGCGCCGGCGGCTGCTCCCCGATGATCAGCGCGAGTTCCGGTACGAGGTTTATCATGAGCCGGCCATTTGGCCCCAGGACTTCGACAAGCTCCTTCTTCCAGCGCTCCAGGTCGGCGTCGCCGGAACCTAGTATCTGACGGACCACGCCTCGAAACGCCTGCGCGATCGTCGCATAGGGAATGTCACGAGTGTATTGGTCGAATTTGCCGGATGCGAACAGGCTTCCGCTCTGCACCACCCCTTTTCGTAGCTCATGCACCACCGACGATTTTCCGGCCCCGGCCGGGCCAGAAACCAGAATGACCTCTTTGACGCCTTGGGACCTTACCCGGTCGAAAGCCATCCTGATGGCGCTTGTCTGACGTGATCGCCCATACAACCCCTCCGGCACTCGAAGACGGTCCGCAGCGTCCCTGGAAGCGACTACGAAATCTGCTACGCGCCCAGTAGAACTCCAACTATCGAGGCATCTCCGGAGGTCGCTTTCGAGACCCGTCGCGGTCTGGTATCGGTCCTCCGGCCTTTTGGCAAGCAGCTTCAGCACGATACGCTCCAGGACGGATGAAACGTCCTCGTTTCGCTGTTGCAAAGGAATTGGTCGCCGCGCGACGTGTGCATGAGCCCATTCCACCGCATCGACTGCCACGAACGGCAGCTCGCCCGTCAGCATCTCATAGAACACAACGCCAAGCGCATATAGATCGCTGCGGGCGTCGATCGACCGCTTTAGCCGGCCTGTCTGTTCGGGGGCGATATAGGGCAGTGAATTCACTCGGTCGCCCTGAAGTTCGCCTGACGCGTTCACCGCAGGCCCGGTTGGACGGCGCACGCCAAAGCCGGTGAGCCATACTTTTCCCGAGACGTCGACGAGCACGTTGGCGGGTCTGAGATTCTTATGAACGAGGCCTCGCGCGTGGGCCTTGCGTAGAGCCGACGCGGCGCTGACCGCGACGGAGAGGAAGGTCCCGGTGTCGAATGTCGCTCCTTTGGATTCGCTCAACGGCATGCCGCCGCCGTCCGTCAGGAGAAGGTAGGTCTGTCCGTCGTCGCGTTCGAGAGCAAGCGGTTTCGCCGCCCACCCTGGATCCAGCCGATCCGCAAGAGACATTTCACGCTCGAGACGCTGCATTGTTCCGTGTTGCGCATCGACCGGAACCCAAGTCTTCATAAGGACGGAGGCGTTTCCATCCTCGGGGATGCCGCGGTAAAGAACGAAGCCGTCATCCTCCAGGAGAAGCCGGCGCTGGTATCGAGACAAGTCCATCACGATGCTCCGATCTGCCTTGGTTCGAGCCGGCTCGCGATCCTAGAACATTTCGTCGATGGCGATGCAAAAAAATTCAACGTCCACGGCGACGCCACCGACCTACTTGAGCCGACCCGTCGTCTGCGCGGGGCCGATCTCGCCGGCCCCGCCTCTCATGTCATTCTTTAATGAACGCCAGGATGTCAGGGTTAAGCACCTCGGGATGCGTCGACAGCATCCCATGCGGATACCCATCGTATRGCTTCAAGGTGCCGTGCTTCAGGAGTTTTACTGAAAGCTCGGCCGCATCCTTGTAGGGCACGATCTGATCGTCAGTTCCGTGAATGACGTAGACCGGAACGTCGATCTTCTTCAGATCTTCAGTGAAGTCCGTTTCGGAAAACGCCTTGATGCATTCGTAGTGCGCGTTCGCGGCGCCCATCATGCCCTGCCGCCACCAGTTGTCGATCAGACCCTGAGAAATCTTGGCGTCCGGTCGATTGAACCCATAGAAAGGGCCCGTGGGAACGTCGATGTAGAACTGCGCCCGGTTGGCGGCAAGCGCCTTGCGCAATCCGTCGAAGACGTCGATCGGCAGGCCCCCGGGGTTCTTGTCCGACTTCAGCATGACCGGAGGGACCGCGCCCGCGATCACGGCCTTAGCCACCCTACCCGGCTTCGCACGCGCAACGTAATGGACGACTTCGCCGCCGCCCGTGGAGTGACCAATGTGAACCGCCTTCTTGAGATCGAGCGCTTCCGCGACTTCGGCGAMGTCGGCCGCGTAGGTGTCCATCTCGTGACCGGTCCGGCTCTGCGAGGAACGGCCATGGCCGCGACGGTCGTGCGCGATGACCCGGAATCCTTCGCCAAGGAAGAAGAGCATCTGGTTGTCCCAGTCGTCGCCACTCAACGGCCAGCCGTGATGGAAGACGATCGGCTGTGCTTCCTTCGGTCCCCAATCCTTGTAGAAGATCTCGGTTCCGTCTTTCACCTTCACAGTACCCATGAACTTGTTCTCCATCGTTGCTTGTTGCGGTTTGGTGGCGGCTGAAGCTGACGGACCGACTGCAAGTGCGATCGCGGCGGCCGATCCTGCGAGAAGAGTGTCTCGTCTCGTAAGGGAAATGTCTGACGTCGATGTCATCGGGAGAACCTCCGGTTCGTGGTTCGCGGCCACAGCAAGACTTCGGCGCGCACCGGCCGCCTCGTGGAACGGAGCGATTGTTGCGTCCTGCTAGCAGCCGGTCTTTCGAAAACGTCCGTTTCAATCGGGCGACCGGCTACGCCAGGTTACCGCCGTTGTTGTGGTCGCGAGTAGCAGTTGGACAGCCACCGCAAACCTCGTCGACGATCGCCTGTTGAACCGCATCAAATCGGACTGCGACTTCGCGCTTCACCCCAAGTTCTTCGAACATCTCCGCCAGCGGGTGAAAGGCGACCGCGGAATTGTTTCCAGGCAGCTCCCGGACGAGAATTCGCAATGGCAAATCGAGGGCCGCCAGGGGCGTGTCCAGCATGACTGGCGTTCCCGCCTTCGAATTGCCATAGACGATCACACGTGTTCCCGGCATCGACAGCCCGTTGTCTCGTGCCGCCTTCGCATGATCGATCTCGGCGAATACAGTCATCCCAGCCTTCCCGATCGCACTCGTGACCGTTTCCACCGCCTTCTCGAAGGCGTAGGTCGTGCGGTGTTCAATGGTCTTTGAACGCATGTGAAGCTCCTCTACTCCCGGCCGGCGTCGTCCCGCCGGTACAGTTTCCCCTCCTCAGCCTTGTAGAAATACTGGCTGGCGACGAGCTACCCCTTGAGCGAGCGCAAGGGCGGGATGCACGTCAGGATCATGAACGGTCCCGTCACGAAGATCTGAGTCCAGATCGACGCCTGGTGCGCTACCGCGAGCCAGACGGAGTGGCGACAACGGCGGATATTTCTGATCCATGCCCGCCCCTTTGATTGCCTCTCCCGCATAAGACGCCCGTTCCATTCGCATGTCGAGAGGCTTCTGCTGTCCAGCGTTCGCTATCGTACTTTGACGAAAACGGGGCGCCACTTGCCCATGTCTCGCGGCCTGATACTCTACTCATCGGGTACCACCTCCAGCGGAACTGGTCATGGACACAACGGCAGGCCTGCGAATGCTCCGAGCGCTGCCCGTGGAAGCGGACCGCGACGGGATTGCCGATGCGCTCGCGACGGCCTGTCTTGAGTTCGACGGCATCGACCGGGTCGAGGTAGTCTTTCTCCCGGAAGACGGTTCCGCACCGTTTCCTACCTCGGTCATGTCCTCGCTCCTGGAAACCAGAATGCCGGTCCCCGTTGCGGGCGACGACGGTTCCGGTCCGGCCCATGAGTTGTTGGTCCCGCTTCTCGTTGGAGGGGACGTTCTCGGGGTATTGAAGATTGAAAGCTCCACCGCCGCGGCTTTCAAAGCGGACTTGATCAATGCATTCGAACATCTGGCCTCTTATGCCGCGTTGCGGATCGAGAAGGGGACCGTCGACGCCCAGCTTCGCCAGTCGCAGGAGAGAGCTCGCCTTGCCGAATGGGAATTGCGTCTATCATGGGACATGCTTCCAGCCCATGCCTGGCACACGAGTCCGGACGGCCGACTTGAGGCCGTCAATCGACAGTGGTTGAGCTACTTTGGTTTGACAAAAGAAGAGTCCATGGGGTTCGGATACATGCGGGTCTTCCATCCCGATGATCGCGAACGAGTCCAAGTATTATGGACGGGGCTGCTGACCAACGAGATGGCGGGAGGCGTCGAGGCCCGCATGGTGCGTCGCGACGGCACGTCGCGCACGTTCCTCCTACGGGCGGTGCCGATCCGCGACGAGAGCGGCAAGGTCATCAAGTGGTACGGTCTGAACACGGACGTCGAAGATCTGAAGATTGCGCAAAACCGAATTCAGGAGAGTGAGCAGCGATATGCGGCAACGCTCTCGAGTATCGGGGATGCGGTGATATCGACGGACGATCAGGGGCGGCTGACATTTATCAACCCGGTCGCCGAGAAATTGACGGGGTGGACGCAGGAGGAGGCGGCCGACAGACCTGTAGAAGACGTCTTCAAGCTGATCGACGAAGCTCACCAACTCGTCGTAGATCCGGTCGCCAAAATCTTTGGTCGTGAGGCCGATCTTACGATAGGCAACCAGTACGCGCTCCGCTCAAAGGCCGGATCGGAAGTCGTCATCGACGTATCGGGCGCGCCGATTATAGATTCCGACGGCGAGATGAAAGGCGCGGTTCTCGTTTTCAGGGACATGACCCAGAGAAACGAGACGTCGGACGCCCTCAGAAAGTCGAAGGAAGATCTCGCCCGCATGAGCCGCCTGACCGCCATCGGCGAGTTGGCGGTGTCCGTCGCACACGAAATGAACCAGCCTCTCATGGCCATCGTCACGAACGCCGCTGCGTCCATGAGCTGGTTGAAAGCCGGTTCCCCGAACATCGAAGAGGCCATACAGGCGATCGACTGGGTTCTGCGCGACGGCCATCGAGCGGGCGAGGTGTTGAGCGGCATCCTGGCACTGGCACGGAATTCGCGGCCGAAGGTCGAGCCACTGAACATCCGCAGCGTGATCGAAGAAGTGCTGCTGTTGACCAAGAGCGAACTTCGACAGAAAGGCGTCCTCGTCGAAACCACGTATGATGCCACGGTCGATGCGGTCAACGGGGATCGGATCCAGCTCCAGCAGGTTCTGATCAATCTGGTGATGAATGGCGCGTATGCGATGGCGACGATCGAGGACGAGCGAAAAGTGCTGCGCGTCGTCACCAGGCGGAGCAACGGTTCGATTCAGGTCAGCGTCTCGGACAACGGCATAGGCCTCGATCCGGATACCGCCGAACGGGCGTTCGAGGCTTTCTTCACCACCAAGGCGACTGGTATAGGCATGGGGCTCTCGATCTGTCGATCCATCATCGAGGCGCACGGCGGCCATATCTGGGTTACGACCGAGAAGGGCATAGGAAGCACGTTCAACTTCACCCTGCCGCCTCCGCCATCCTCGCAAGAACGATCCGCAGCTCCTGAATAATAGGGGGTCGCGATTATTCCAGTCGGCCTCCGCCAGCCGCACTTTCCCGACCATGGACTGCCGGTGAGGGAGGTAACGGCRGGGCGGTCAAGGAGACTATCGAGGCGCCGAAGATCTCGCGGACTTTAGTGCGGCAATCTCGGACTCTAGTTCTTTTATGCGCGCATCCCTGCTCTCGATCGCCTTCAGGACCTCGTCGGCCTCGAACCGGAGCGGTATATGTTGCGGGCAGTTCGCGTCCCAGGCCTCCACATGGAAGAGGATCACCTGCTCGGGTCTGGCCTGGTATCCTTTCGGCATCAACCGCTCGAGGAGCACAGGATCGTCTTCGACGACGCGGGCCGTCCCCCAGATCTTCACTCGCGATCGACTGCTGTAGTCGATGAGGAAAAGCTGCGCCTTATCGTTGTCGATAAGATTGCCCTGCGTAATGTACTGTCGGTTGCCGGTGTAGTCCGTGAATCCAAGCGTGGTCTCGTCGATCACACGGAGGAACCCTGGTGCCCCACCTCGGTGCTGGATATATGGCTGGCACTCGTTGTTGGCGGTCGCCATGAAGATGCTGATCTGCTTCTCGATGAAGTCCTTCAGGTCGGGCGTAATTGTCGTCGCCCACCCGCCGCGGTCTTCGGCGAGGGCGTAGGAACGGCGCGATCCCTTTCTCTCCTGGATCTTCTTCACCGACGGCGAGAACGCGACGTCGCTCGAGATATGCTTCTCCGTCTCCACGGCCGCCTGCCCTCCTTTTTGACCGGCAGACACGAGCCGCCGCGAGAAGTTTCCAGTCAGACGCCTTCGTAGACAAGGCGGGTGAAGAGCGCCGGCGAGATCGCCCAGTTCCCGAAGACGGGATCCCACTTCTCGGTAGGCTTGGCGGCGACGGTTTCCTCGACGCTGCGACCGTCTTTCTTCAGCTTGGCGACGTTCTCGCGGCTGCCGACGAGCATGTCGTGCCAGGCTATCAAATCCTTTTTGTTGCCGATCTCGCCGTGCCCCGGAATGACTATCGTCTGGTCGTCCACCATCTTGACGTTCGCCTCGGCCGCTTTGATCTGACCGTCGATGCTCCCGCCGGTCGAATAGTCGATGAAGGGGTAGACGCCGTTCCAGAAGGTGTCGGCGACATGGACGACGTTCGCTTCTTGGAAGAAGACAGATATGTCGCTGTCCGTGTGGGCGGGGCCGTAGTACTTCAGCGCGATGGTCTGGCCGTTGAACTTCAGCGTCTCCTCGTTCCCCTTCATCAGCTTCGTCGGCAGCGCACCTTTCGGCGACGCCGGGAAGTCGAAGTCCCAGTCGACCACGCGAGTGGCAACTGTCAAGTGCTTCAACGAGTTAGGATGGGCCATGATCATCGCGCCTTCTAAATTGAGCCACTCGTTGCCATCGGTGTGGTCGAAGTGCCAATGCGAGTTGATGAGGTGCTTGATCGGCTGCGGACCGAGATCGGCGAGCGCCTTCTCGATGCGCGGGCGTGTCGCGGTGATGCCGGCGTCAACGAGGACCTTGCCGTCGTCCCCGACCAGGACGCCCATGTTGCCGCCGGAGCCGGACAGCGCGCTGATACCGCCCCGCAGCTTGGTCGTGGTGATGTCCGCTGCGGCCGCGGCTTCGCGGATCTGGACGACGAGGCTTTTGGCGGCGGCGAATACTTCGGCCGGCGCAAGCCACCCGCCCGTGGCCGCGAATGTCGCGCCGCCGAGGCAGCAGAGGCAAAAACCACGTCTTGAGAGTGCGTAATCATGCTGGTTCATTTCCGACTCCATCGTGTTGTGCCAGTCGCGGTGAATGGGTGCCACCACGCAGGGAGGCGTGCGTGGCGGCTAGGCCTCGATCTAATCTCGGCTGAGTTTTCGATCGAGGAAGTCGTGGATCAGCGGCGCCATCTCCGGCAGCTTATCTTCTAGTGCGAAGTGACCCGTGTCGAGCATATGCATCTCGGCATGCGGCAGGTCGCGCAGATAGGGCGACGCACCGTCGGCCGGGAAGATCTTGTCGTTCTTTCCCCAGACGATCAGGGTCGGCGGCTTCTTGTCCCGGAAGAACTCCTGGAATTTTGGATAGAGAGGAACGTTGGTGCCGTAGTCGTGGAACAGGTCGAGCTGGATGTCCTTGTTGCCCGGACGGTCGAGCAAGGGCTGGTCGTGGCCCCAGTTGTCCGGGTCGATGTGGGCTATGTCGCTCATGCCGTCGGTGTATTGGAACTTGGTCGTCTCGGGGGCGACGAGCATTGACAAGGCCTCGCGATTGGCCGGGGTGTCGTTCTTCCAATACGCCTTGATCGGATCCCAGAACTCCTTGAGACCCTCCTCGTAGGCATTGCCGTTCTGAACGATCAGCGCTGATACGCGGTCGGGGTGCTTAAGCGCCAGCCGGTAGCCGACCGGAGCTCCATAGTCCATGACGTACATGGCGTATTCATTGATGTTCAGCTTGCCAAGAAGTCCATCGACGATGTCGGCGTAATGGCCGAAGGTGTAGGCGAACTTAGTGTGGCCGGGCGCCGCGCTCTGGCCGAAGCCGGGATAGTCTGGCGCGATCACGTGATACTTGTCGGCGAGGATCGGGATGAGGTTTCTGAACATGTGGGACGACGTCGGGAACCCGTGAAGTAGAAGCACGACCGGGCCTTCGGAGGGGCCTGCCTCTCGGTAGAAGATGCTCGTCCCGTCCACGTCCACTGTGTGATAGGTGACCTGCGGGACGACGAGCTTATGTGCGGCGACGACTTTTTTCGCCGCATTGGAGGTGGCTGGCAGGACTGTCGCCGCGGACAATGCGATCGCGATAGCCAATGCGGTCCTGCTCACGATGGATCTGTTCATTTCACCCTCCAGTTTTTCGAATAAGTCTGCGAGCGCTACAGCTCGTTGCGTCGCTAAGTTCATATGATTGCTACGCTCGGTGAGCCGAAACCACGAGCTAGTTGTCGTAAGGCATTGTGAGTTTGCGTGAGAGACATAATGCCAAGCGACTTCGCCAAGTTGTTAGAATTCCTAGACCTTGGTCTAGTTCTTCACGACGTTGTCGGTGCCTGAATGGCCATTGGTCGGATTGCGTGCATCCATGGCGAGAGCTAGGCTTCCCTTGCAATCGCACGCAATTGAAGGTCGCCTGCCAGGAGCGGGAACAGACGTGCAAGATGCCGATCTTCAGCAGCACGATGAACAATTGCAGCCGACGGGGGAAGTCAGCCATGCAGGTCCAATTCGCCGATATGCTCGAACAAACCAATCCAGTAGACGCGCACCTGCCTCACTCTTTCAACGAGGCGAAGCGCGAATCCTACGACGACGTGATCCGCTTTGGCAGGTACTGCGCCATTCCGCATGCGCGTCAGCTCCTCCTGGACGGGCGTACGCAGGAAATAGGCGGGCGGGCGTTCGATCTTCTCATGGTCCTATTGARGTCCAACGGCAGGATCGTTAGCAAGGACGAGATCCTGAACGAGGTGTGGCCGTCGATGGTCGTCGAGGAATGCAATCTCCGGTTCCAGGTGAAGTCGTTGAGGCGGGCCTTGGGTAGCCAAGGCAACATGATCAAGACGATCGTCAGGCGAGGCTACATGCTCATCAGGGACGACCTCGTTCTGGAAGATGAGGCGAGGTTTGACGAAATCGGTCCGACGACAACCTCGGAGATCGACACCCCCGCTGCGGCGAGGTCTGCGGCGCCCTACATCGTCTTGATCGAAGACGACGAAAGCGTGCGGCGCTCTATTTCAACGCTACTGAGATCTGTCGGCCTTGGCGTGGCGTCTTATGAATCCGTCAAGGAGTATCAGGAGAGCGGGCACGCACCTCAGCCTGACTGCCTTATTCTCGACGTCTGCCTGCCCGGCAGAACCGGTCTGGACTTTCAAGCCGATCTTCTTAAGACTGGAATACGCTACCCAATCATCTTCATCAGCGGCCATGCGGACATACAGATGTCGGTACGTGCGATGAAGGCAGGAGCGGTCGAGTTCCTGACGAAGCCGGTGCGGCATCAAGATCTGTTATCGGCGGTGGACCTGGCGATAAACGCCTGACCGTATAGGCCCGACCCAGCATTGAGTATTAAATGGAAAGCGGCCGCCAAGACCGCCTTCGTCGATTGTGGCAACGGTTTCGATCTTCTCGGCATCTCCGACTCGACGTCGAACGCAGCACCCGAGGCCAACCGTATCTCACACGCCATCTCTACAACTCACACCCTTGGACGGCGCCGCGTAGTAGCCTCGTGGGAACATAAACCGAGCGCGCATGCTCATCGCAGCAATGCGCCAAGCGTGAGGTTCTTCACATGAACAAGTGGTTGTCTGGTGCGGCAATGACCGCGGCTCTCATCCTAAACCAGAACGCGATGGCGGCGTCGAAGCCGACGATTGTCCTCGTCCACGGCGCGTTCGCGGAGTCGGCGAGCTGGGACGGCGTCGCCGCGAAGCTGGTAAAGGACGGATATCCTGTCGTCGCCGTGGCGAACCCGCTGCGAGGACTGAAGTACGACTCCGACTACGTCTCGGCAGTGTTGAAGTCGATCGACGGGCCGGTCGTGCTTGTAGGCCACTCGTACGGCGGCTCAGTCATCACCGACGTCGCGGTCGAAGGATCGAACGTAAAGTCCCTCGTCTTCGTCGCGGGACTTGCGCCTGACAGCGGGGAGAGCGCCGGCAGTCTCGGCAAGAAATTTCCGACCGGCACGCTTGGCGACGCCTTGGCGCCGCCCGTCGTGCAGCCCGATGGAAAGCACGATCTCTACATCCTGCAGAGCAAGTTCTGGAAGCAGTTCGCTGCAGACGTCGCGGAAGCACAGGCAGCGCTCATGGGCGCGGAACAGCGTCCTGTTACGGCCGAGGCCCTGAACGATCCTTCTGGCGATCCGTCATGGAAGAAGCTGCCTTCCCATTTCATCTACGGCACCGCCGACAAGAACATCCCGGCAGAACTCCACGAGTTCATGGCGAAGCGGGCGGGAGCCAAGGAGACGGTCGGCGTTAAAGGCGCATCGCATGTGGTTATGATCTCCCATCCCGATCAAGTGTCCGCGATGATCGAGCGGGCCGCCGGCGACGAGTAATTCGCGCCTTTTGGTAAGGAGCAACCAATGCAGACCGATATTGCCATCAAGGTAAGTTTGGGCAGGATACGCGACGTCTTCGAGACCATCGCCGACTGCTTGCGCGTCGAACACTTCAGCGTCACCGACGCGAACATCTCCTTGGCGAAGTTGACACGCGAGAACGGAAACCGGGCGATCACCACCTCGATTGGTTGCGGCGTTGGGACGTTCGTCGTCGCAGCGCGGGATTCCGAGCTACGCCTCGAGCAGAAGGGTCGCGTGCTCTTTCATGGGTTAATGGTCGAGGACAGCCTCACCTTCGTGGAAGGCCCCGACCCCATCGCCGTCGAGATTCAATCAGACGCCAGTCTCTATGTGCTCACTTTTCTGGAGGAGCCTTATCGGGGGCCCTGCTCCGTCGTTGGAGGAAGATTCAACATCCGCGATATTCGACTCGCGGAGCTGATCGGCGAGATTTCCGAAAGCTCGCCAGCGCGAAGGACCGAACTCATTAGGGATTTCTCGCGGATGGCGTTCGAG
>NZ_JBFUMG010000010.1:0-32059 GCF_054049495.1 Phyllobacterium sp. P5_D12
GCCGAGATCTGGGCCGACTGGTATATCTACAAGGCAGGGACTAATAAACTTGCGACCGATTCGGGCGGCGAACCCGTCGAAGCGGAAGTCTTCGTTCAATATAACGATCTGGACGGCCCTAACCAGGAGCGGCTGTTTATTCAGCTATGCGCACCTCCGGTCGAGTTCGTGCGTATTTCCAGACAATCCACGCTTCCGCGCGAATTCGGCACTGTTGCGGGTGTCGACAGCGTTTTCAGTGCCATTGGCGACAAAGGTTATAATGGCGAGGCAACATCTGGAGCGGAAGTTTCCTATTCCACGACCAGCGTTTTCCGCATGGGCCGTATTGGCGTCAATCAGCTTACGGTCGCCCTCGATGATCACAGCTACAGCGAGTCGCAATCATTCGATCTCAGGTGCTCGGATATGCGCACGCCTGCCGCCAGGGATGATCGCCAAGAGGCTGAARCTGGGTCGCCCGTCACCCTTGAAATTCTGAAAAATGATGGAAACGAACTTACGGGAGKGGCATTTTCGCCGTTTAACCCCGTCACGAGTTTTGCTCAAGGTACGGTCGATCTCGTTTTGCCAACTGGCGCAACGAATCCCGTCAAGATCGATCGCGGAAAAGCACTGGGCGATGCTATTGTTGGCTTCACTGTAAAAGGTGAGGGCGTTTGGACTTATGACGACAACACGGGTGGTCTGACCTTCAAGCCAGAGGCCGGATTCCGCGGTTCGCCGACGCCGGTCGAATATACATTCAAGAATGGTCTCTATGACCAAAGAAAACCAGCCACCACGGCCAATGGCGAATCTGGCAAGGCCAAGGTTACGATTCTCTATCCTGATATCCAGGTCGTCAAAACCGCGACACCGCCCGCTGTTTTCGAGGTTGGCGCGGTCATCACCTATAAATTCAGGGTTACCAATCCCAGCTCCGTCGCCCTGACAAATGTGACCATTGTGGACACCATGCCGGGTATCGTGATCAAGGGCGAGCCGGTTTCGCTAGCCGCAGGCTCCAAAGACCAGCCGGCAGTCGATGAGACGACGTTTACCGCCTCGTATGCATTGACCGATGCCGACCTGAAGAAACCGGGCGGTACGCAGATCGTCAACACAGCGACCGCGACTGGTATCACGCCCGATGGCAAGACACTCACAAGCCTGCCCTCATCCGCAACGATAACGCTTCCGAGCTTATCCGGCTTGACGATCAAGAAGACAGCGAACGCACCGACGGGCAGCAAGGCTGGAGATACGATCACCTATGCGTTCGAGGTGGAGAACACCGGCAATATGACGCTGAGCAATGTCAGCGTCTCGGACAAGTTGCCGGGTATCGTTTTGAGGGGCGATCCGATCGCGACGTTCGCCCCTGGGGCTATAGACACAAAGACTTTCAGCGCCACCTATACGCTTGCGCAGGCCGATATCGACGCCGGYGAGGTGGAGAACACGGCAACAGTCACGGGCACACCACCATCTGGCGATCCTGTCACGGCGGTCTCGGCGCCGGTAACTGTCAGTTTCGATCGGGTGAAGGGGCTATCTATTGCCAAAGAAGCAGGACAACCGTCAAACGGTTGGAAGGCCGGTTCGGTTATCTCCTACACGTTCACGATCAAAAATATCGGCACCATAATGCTGACTGATGTGAGAGTTGTCGAATCGCTCGAGGGCGTTGTTTTGAAAGGTGAGCCCATCACCTCCCTTGCCCCAGGCGTTGAAGACAAGACCACATTCACTGCCAGCTACACACTGACTCAGGTCGACATCGATTCGGGTCAGCTGGAAAATTCAGCGACGGCCACAGGAACCACGCCTTCCGGCGAAAAAACCACCAGCCTGCCCGGCAAGACCCTGACTGTGTTCACCAGCGCGGCACCCAATCTGGACCTGTCCAAGCAAGTGGGAGATCTGTCTGAGATGGCGGTGGGTGGCACTGTCCCTTACACGTTTGCAGTGAAGAATACGGGCGATGTGACGCTGACGAACATCGTCGTGGGAGACAAGCTTCCGGGTCTGGTCMTGACCGGAAGCCCCATCGCCACCCTTGCCCCCGGTGAGACGAACAACACTGCCTATACGGCTACGTACACACTCTCCCAGGCCGATTTTGATGCAGGCATTCTGATCAATACGGCGACGGCAACAGGTGTTACGCCATGGGGCGACAAGTCTACCAGCCTTCCGTCAAGCGTGGGCATGACCTTGGATCAAAATCCTGGTCTTTCCATCGTCAAGGTTGCAGGCGAGCCGTCGGGTTCAACGGTTGGCTCGGCCATCGATTACACGTTTGAAGTGAAGAACACCGGCAATGTGACGCTGACGGATGTGACGGTTTCCGACAAATTGCCGGGCATCGTGCTCAAGGGCGCACCCATCGTCTCGCTCAGCCCCGGCGCGGAGGATACGAAGACCTTCAGCGCGACCTATACGCTGACGCAAGCCGATCTCGACAAGGGCAGGGTTGAGAATATGGCGACGGTCACCGGCAAGCCTCCGGCGGGCGATCCGGTGACGGCGACTTCCGAGGAGGTCGTAGTCGACATTGAACCTGCGCCCGGAATGACCATTGCCAAGACGGCTGACCGCAGCACCATTTCGCAGGTCGGAGACAAGATCAGCTATACCTTCACCATCAGCAATATAGGCAATGTGACGCTGAGGAACCTTGCGGTCTACGACAAGGTCGTTTCGGCTTCACCAATCTGCCAGATCCAGCAGCTCGCACCCAAAGCCGAGAAGAACTGCAGTGCGGACTACATCGTCACGCAAGCCGATCTCGACGCAGGCGCGGTGAGGAATGTTGCGACGTTGACCGGGGACAGTCCCAATGGCGAACAGCTCGTTCCGGTTGAATCACCGCCGGTGCTGACAGTTGCCGACGTCGTATCGAAATTGACTGTCGAGAAAAAAGCCGTTGCACCTGCGGAAGCGAAAGTCGGTGCTGCAATCAAATATACCTTCATTGTGAAAAACGAAGGCAATGTGACGCTCTCGAATGTTAAGGTCGAGGATTCACTGCCGGGTGTCGTGCTCGAGGGTGGTCCTGTCGCAACACTCGCTCCGGGTGCGGCGGTCAGCAGGTCATTTAGCGCCAGCTACGTTCTTACGCAGAAGGACGTCGATGCGGGAAGGGTGATCAACAAGGCGACAGCAACAGGCGTCCACAATTCCAAGCCTGTTGCCGGAAAAGAGCTTCTGATCTTTGGCGAAAAGTCAGTTACCAGCCCGGAGGTTGAGGCCCCTGTGGCCATCACAGCGGGTCCGGAGCTGACAATCGTCAAGAGGGCGAGCGCCGCATCCGGTGATGTGCCGGGTGCAACCATTTCCTACGATTTTACCATCACCAATACCGGCAATGTGACCTTGAGCGATGTCACAGTAACCGACGCGTTGCCGGGCGTGGTTCTACGGGGGCAGCCGATCAGGAGTCTTGCGCCGGGGGCGGTCAACACGACCGCCTATACCGCGATCTACACCCTGAAGCAGAGCGATATCGACGCGGGTTCGGTCGAAAATACGGCCATCGTCAAAGCCTCCCCGCCAACGGGCGATCCGATAACCGCGCAATCGGCAAAGGTGTCAACGCCCGTTGCAGCAACACCGAAACTGGACATTCTCAAGAGTATAGGCAAGCCAAACGGCAGGATGGCCGGGTCCAGTGTTCCATACACCTTCAAGATCACCAATTCGGGCAACGTAACGCTCGTCAACATTACAATCACCGACAAATTGCCGGGCATTGTCATCAAAGGCGGTCCTATTCCGGTATTGGCGCCCGGGCAAAGCGACTCGAGCACGTTTACGGCTACCTACATTCTTACCCAGGCGGATATCGTCGCCAAACGCGTGATCAACGCAGCTGTTGCCCATGGGCAACAGCTGGCCAAAGTCCCGCCAAAGACAGCCACGGTCAATCCACGGGATGTTCCAATGATCGCCAGATTGATAGGGGCTCCACCTGATGCGACCCGGGCTCCGGCACCGCTACGGGCGCCAGGAGACGAAGCGACCAATGGAGAAGGGAACGGTAGCGCTGCCCCCGTCGATAGCGGCGAAAGTGTTGCTGTTCTGGAAATCGGTGAGGAGAACTCGGAGCTGGGCCTCGTCAAAACCGGCCACTTCAACGATGAAAACGGCAATGGCTATGCGGATGTAGAGGAAACGATTACATATAGGTTCGTCGTTGGTAACAAGGGCACGGGTCCGATCCACGATGTATCTGTGGAGGATGAAGGACCAGTATTCAATGGCCGTCCGGCGGCGAACAAACTGTCGCATAGCGAGCCCGTTTCGGCTTCGATCGAACCGGGTGCAGAGCATATCTTCGCAGCTACCTATAAACTCGGTCAGACGGATATCGACGCCGCGGCGTCTGTCCAGTCCGGCGTAGTCAACAAGGCGGTGGCGCGCGGCTATAGTGGCGGCGGATCGACCAGCACACTGTTTCAATCGCCTGAAAGCACGTCAGTTCTCAATCTTCCTGCCGCCTACGGTGATCACGATGTAACGATCGTCAAACAGGCGGGGCTGCGCCAGATTCGGCGGGGCGAAAAGGCACCGTTCACCATCAAGGTGACCAACAATAACACCGATAATGTCGGAGCGATCGTTGTTACCGACATCCTTCCCTCCGGTTTTCGTTATGTTGATGGTTCAGCCCAGATCAATGGGGTTCCTGCCGCCCCTGTTGTCGATGGTCGCAATATCCGCTTTGACGATATCGTTCTTGGACCGAATGCGGCTCTGACGATCCGTCTGCAAATGCTTGCCCTAAGCACCGCAGAACCAGGTAAACACACCAATCGCGCGCAGGTGGCCGAAGCGGACGGAGAACGCCTGGCACCCGAAGCAAGTGCTTCCATCGAGATCATGATCGAACCGGTCTTCGATTGCGGCAATATCGTCGGCAAGGTTTTCGACGACGTGAACGGCAATGGCTATCTCGACGTTGAGGAACCCGGCCTACCCGGCGTACGGCTCGCGACGGTCAAGGGCTTGCTGATAACCACCGATAGATACGGTCGCTTCCATGTGGCCTGCGCCGATCTGCCGGACAAGAGCATCGGTTCGAACTTCGTCATTAAGCTCGATACGCGCACTTTGCCGACCGGGTATAGCGTGACCACGGAAAACCCAAGGGTTATCCGCCTGACTGCGGGCAAGATGTCAAAGCTCAATTTCGGCGCTTCGATCGGTCATGTGGTGGCCCTGGATATCACCGACGGAGCCTTCGAAAACGGCCAGAACGTCCTGAAAAAGGAGTGGAGCGAAGGACTCGATCAATTGATCGGCGTTCTCAAGCTGCAGCCCTCAACCTTGCGGATTTTCTATCTAGTCACTGCTGCGAGGGACCTTGCAGCAGAACGTGTTGGGACGCTTCAGGAGGATGTCCAACAACGCTGGAAGGACGCTGACGGCGGCTACGAGTTGAACATTGAAACACGCATGGAGCAGGGTCAATGAGCAACTTTTCCGTGAGTCCAATGCGTGTTCGTTCCGGCATCAAAGCTCTGCTCGCGGGTTGTGCATTCTTTGCCACCACCTCGGCCCATGCCGAAGATGCAAAGGCGTCCGATCCAGCAATTCCCTTCACCATCAGCGTCGATGGGGAAAAGGTGGATGGAAGTCCGTCCAGCCGGACTGGCCCGACGGTTGGGGCGGCGAGAGAGCTGCAAAACCGAAAAACCGATCTAGGTTTGAGCAGTGTCGATATACAGGTAAAATTCGACGGACTCGATGTAAGCCCGATCTTGAACTTGTCGACCATGCCGATTCGTCGTGCCTACAAGGCCGGCGAAAAGGTGGATTTCCTCGCCACGTCCAACTATCCCGCGTTTATCGAAAAGTCAGAAATCCGCATTCTGGATGCCGAGCATGAACCGGCGGACAAGCCGATCGACGTGATCCCTGTTACGGTAAATGGCCAGGCGGCATGAGTGATGCCGGAAACGAAGGACGACACCAAGCGCTTTCAATATGTCCTGCGGGTCTATGACGGCGAAGACCGTTACGACGAGACATTGCCAAGAACCCTGGCGCGCACCGAACGGGAACTGCCGGCGCAAGGCAATAATGGTCATGTCGCTTCGAGCGAAGGCGAGGCGACGGCGCCGGGCATGGGAGAGGATAACACTGCCCGGCGCAATATTCCGGTGCACGGCGGTGCGGTTACCGTTTATGGCCGCAACGTCCCGGATGGGTACAAGATCAGGGCGCTTGGCGACACCATTCCGGTTGACCCGGAGCGCGCTTTTGTCGTGCAGCGCATCCTGCCTTCCGGGCGACCATGATATCGATGTAGCGCTATCGGGCGTTTCCAAAAGCGGCGGACTGGATTTCAATCGCCATATCATCATACCCAAGAACGACTGGTTCTATGTAGGTCTGGCCGATCTGACTGTGGGGAAACGCTTTGGAGACAAAGACATAGAGAGCGTCCGCCCGGGCGAATATGACGATATCTACACGAAAGGACGTCTCGCTTTCTATGTGAAGGGCAAGATCAAGGGCAAATATCTGCTAACGGCGGCCGCTGATACGACGGAAACCGACCTTGATCAGATGTTCCGCGGCCTCGACGCCAAGGATCCTCGGCAATTGTTGCGCCGGCTCGACCCTGACGACTACTACCCGATCTATGGCGATGACTCGAGCGTTGTTGACGACGCGCCGACCAACGGCAAATTCTATGTTCGGCTGGATCAAGGCGACAGCCACGTCATGTGGGGTAATTACAAGGCGAGCATCCATGGCACCGAATTTATGCGTTCCGACAGGGCACTTTATGGGGCAAGTGGAGTCTATCGATCTGAAAAGACGACATTTTTTGGCGAACGGCAGACAGAAGCCACCGTCTACGCAGCGCAGCCCAATACACTGCCGCAACGTGACGAGTTTCTCGGCACGAGTGGTTCCGCCTATTTCATGAAGCAGCAGGACATTACCGTCGGCAGCGAAACGGTGACGGTCGAGATGCGGGACGAGGTGACCGGCCTGGTGCTCGAACGGCGCACACTGCGCTATGGCGAGGATTATACATTCGATTATGTGCAAGGAATGCTGATCCTCAAGCGCCCGCTCTCTTCCACGACGGGCACAGATCAGCCGGTGCGGGATGGCGCGCTCGGTGGCAACAAGGTCTACCTTATCTCGCAATACGAATTCACGCCCGTCGCCGGTACGCTCGACGGCTATGTCTACGGCGGTCGCGCCCAGCACTGGTTCGCCGACAAGCTGCGGATCGGCGTCACCGGGATGGATGAGAACACCGGCCTCGCGAACCAGCAGGCTTATGGCGCCGATGTCCAGTTGCGTTACTCTGAGACCACTTTCATCGAGGCGGAAGCCGCCCGTTCGAAGGGACCCGGTTTTGGCACCTCCCGCTCCGCCGACGGCGGGCTGACATTGAGCGATGTTCGTACAACCGGTACGCGCAATCGCGTGGCTAGCTCCTGGCGCACAAAGGCACAGCTCGATCTTGAGGATATCAGCAGAGGCGGCATAAAAGGGGCGGTTGGCGGGTACTATGAGCAAAAACAGGCGGGTTTCTCCACTTTGGCTGAACAGATTTCCGTCGATGAGCGCATCTTTGGTGCCTTTGCCAATATCGCATTGACCAAGGCCGTGAGCCTCGATTTCAACTATGACGATTATCAGGAAGGTCGCGGCACAAGCGATTTCGACGGTCGCGACATCGGCGAGCGGTCGAAGCGTAAGGGTGCGTCAGCGATCAGCTGGCAGCTAAACGAGTACTGGAAAGCTTCCTTCGGACTGACCTATACCGACCTTCAATCGCCTGTTGCCCGCGCATCACGCAAATCCGGACAGAACGGCTCGCGGCTCGACAGTGGCGCTCGCCTCGAATATGCGCCGGACGATGATCATACCTATTACGTCTTCGGCCAAGGCACGATTTCACGCTCCGGTGACATTGATCGCAATGATCGAATTGGCGTTGGCACGGACTACGAGCTGATCGAAAAGATCAGCCTAAACGGTGAAGTTTCCTATGGAAATCAAGGGTTTGGAGCACTAACGGGGATCAATTATCACCCAACGGCGGACGATACATACTATGTCGGCTATCGACTGGACCCAGACCGTGCCTTCGATCTCGACCGCCGTTACGATCTCTCTGGAACGGATCGCGGTGCCATTGTGGCTGGCGCGAGACGCAAGATGGACGATACACTGTCCGCCTATRCCGAGCGCAACTATGATCTGTTCGGATCCCGAAATTCGCTGACACAAACTTACGGCGTGGTCTACACACCCGATAAATGCTGGACCATTGATGGCGGCTTCGAAGCGGGGACGATCGAGGATGATACGATCGATCCTGATGACGGTTTGGAACGTGCGGATTTTGACCGCAAGGCCGTGTCCTTGGCCATCGGCTACAAGGATGAAGAGCGCATCAGCGCCCGGATCCGGGGTGAGGCGCGCTTCGAGGACAGCGACGATAACAGCCGCGACGCGAACACTTACCTGATCGCGAGTGGATTTAGCTGGAAGACGTCGGAGGACTGGCGTTTGCTTGCCAATATTGATGCCGTTTTGTCAGACTCCGATCGTGAGGCGTCATTTCGAGATGGAAATTACGTCGACATATCAGTCGGTTACGCCTACCGCCCGATCGGGAACGACCGGCTGAACGTTCTGTTCAAATATGGCTGGCTGCGCGATACGCCGGGCGAAGATCAGGTCAGCGCCATTAGCGGGGATGAATTTGGCCCTTCTCAGCGCAGCCATATTCTGTCGGCGGATATCAACTACGACCTCTTCCCATGGCTGACAATCGGGGGCAAATACGGGTTCCGCTATGGTGAGACGCGGCAACGTCTGGACGCGGATCGCGAGGCATTCTCGGCTTGGGAAACATCCTCGGCACATCTCGGAATTCTTCGCGCTGATGTGACTTTCGTCAAAAGCTGGGATGCGCTGGTCGAGGCCCGCGTCCTTTCCATGCCGGAAGCCGACACAACCGATTATGGCGCTCTGCTCGCGCTTTACCGTCATGTCGGCGACAATTTCAAGGTTGGCGTCGGCTATAATTTCGGCTGCTTCTCTGATGATCTGCGTGATCTCGTTCTGAATGACGAGGGGKTATTCCTCAACGTCATTGGAAAGTTCTAGAGACCTTTGCCAATCCCCCTGATGGACATCTGATGCGTTTTCTGCGTTTCCGGTGCTCACGTACTTTACGTACGCTGCGCTCCGGTTCTCGAAAACCACACCAGCTGCCTCATCAGGCCGAATTCTCAAAAATCTCAGCGATTCAATCGCTTGCAACCAAAATACACGCGCCGGCTGAAATTGTTACGCCATTTTCGCACATTCATGTATCAGAATCGCCAACTCTTGTTCCATTTCCTGCTTTCTTGCGAAAGAAACGGATGCGATTCCGATCCCGCCGTCCCTTTTCATCCGATATCAAGTCGGTGTCCCCTCAGTGGGCCCGCAAATCCGAAAACGGTAATATTCCGAAGCATAATTTAATTCAAATTTTGAAGTACATTTCCATTATATTCTGCGATACTTCGTTATGAAAAATTCATTTGCATGAAATACGAAATTTAGTTCTATATCCAAATATAGCTCAATAGATCTGTTTCTAACTGTCTCAAAATGGGGGCCATGATGGCGCTGAACAATTCCTTGCTCGACCTCCTCAATATCCATCCGGAAAACGGCCTGGACCAGATACTCACCGGTGGCGACGGACCCGACATTTTGTTCGGGGGCAKCGGCAACGACTTTATCCAGGGCAAGGCCGGCAGCGATCTGCTCTTCGGTTATGAAGGCATCGATACGCTGGCCTATGTCGGTTCGTCCGAAGGTGTGATGGTTCACCTTGGCGGCCTCGATGGATCCGGTGCGCTCGGCGCGTGGGGCGGCGATGCCGAAGGCGACCGGCTTGCCGTCGGTTTCGAGAATCTCGTGGGTTCCGCCTTTGACGACAAGCTCTCAGGCGATGCCGGCGACAATGTGCTCGTCGGCCTGGATGGCAATGACGGTCTTTCCGGTGGTGAAGGCAATGATACGCTCGTTGGTGGCGCAGGCACCGACTGGCTCGATGGCGGAACTGGCGACGACAAGCTCCTCGGCGGTGACGGTGAGGACTATCTCTATGGCCGGGACGGCAACGATACGCTCAATGGCGGTGCGGGCGAGGATCGCCTCGATGGCGGCAATGGCGATGATCACCTACTTGGCGGTGCCGGCACGGACTGGCTCGATGGCGGCAACGGTGCCGATTATCTCGATGGCGGCGAAGGCAACGATTTGCTCGATGGCGGCCGCGGCAATGATACGCTGATTGGCGGCGCCGGCGACGACGCACTGAATGGCGGCTCCGGCGATGACCGCCTGAACGGCGGTACGGGTGCCGACTACATCGCCGGCGGCCAAGGCAGTGACTGGATGGATGGCGGTGCCGGCGACGACCGGTTGGAAGGCGGGTCGGGACAGGACTGGCTTTATGGCGGCGATGGCAATGACACGCTCGATGGCGGCATGGGCGAGGACCGGCTGAACGGCGGGGCTGGCGACGACACGCTTGTCGGCGGTTCAGGCAGGGACTGGCTGGACGGCGGCACGGGCGCGGACCATCTCCTTGGTGGTTCCGGCGATGATTTCCTGCGCGGCGGCGACAACAACGATACGCTCGACGGCGGCGCCGGCAACGACACGCTGAACGGTGGTGCCGGTGATGACCAGCTCATTGGCGGCCCGGGTTCCGATATCCTTGCGGGTGGGACCGGTGCGGACACGTTCATCTTCGGTCAGGTCGAAACCGGTTTCCAAACCCAAGGCGGGCATAGCGCTATGACTTCGATCGTCGATTTCAACGCCAGCGAAGGCGACAGGATCGACCTTAGCCGGGTCGATGCCGACACGAGCACGTCGGGCAATCAGGATTTCCATTTCATCGGCGAAAGCGACTTCTCCGGCGTCGCTGGCGAATTGCGGGTTTTCCACGCTCCGCAGGACCCCTCTGGTGGCACGAGTATCGACCATTGGCTGGTCGAGGGCGACATGAATGGCGATGGTATCGCCGACCTCATCGCCGAGGTCTCGGGGCACGTCGAGGATGGACTGTCAGTGCATGACTTCGTGATGTGAGGAGTGCACGCGGTGGCGGAAGAGGAACGTCTCCACCAGCAGTTTGGCTACAGCTGGCACACCGCCGTGGTGCGGATTGATGCCTTGGACACAGAGGGAACCTATATCCCTGGTACGTCTGACCGTGACATATTGCATGGAGGTCCGCTTGCCGACTTTATCTCCGGCTATGCTGGCGATGATCGCCTGACCGGAGAGTCAGGCGAAGACCGATTGAATGGCGGCGAAGGCAACGATCATCTCTTCGGCGGCGACGGTGCGGATTTCATCATCGGCGGCAGTGGCAGCGATTGGCTCGACGGTGGAAATGGCGACGATCACATAAGCGGCGGCGAAGGTTCAGACTGGCTTTACGGCCGCGACGGCAACGACGTCATAGCGGGCAACGAAGCAGAGAACCGGCTGAGTGGCGGTAGCGGCAATGACACCATTTCGGCCGGTTCTACGACGGCGAGCGATACCTTCTATGGCCGCAACTGGGTCGATGGGGGCGCCGGCGCAGACCGGATCGTAACCGGTCTTGGCGATGATTGGGTCCGTGGCGGCGATGGCAATGACCGGATCAGCGGCGGCGGGGGTTCAGACCGCTTGAACGGAGGTGCGGGCAACGATATTCTCGAGGGCGGCGAAGGCAATGATTACCTTGCCGGCGGTGAGGGAAACGATTTCATCAGCGGCGGCAAAGGCGATGACGTCATGGCTGGCGGTGCTGGGGATGATCTTTTCATCGGTGGCGTCGGGTCAGGTAATCGTATCGACGGTGGTGATGGCATCGATACCGTGGACTACACGCTCGGCGATGGCGGGGCATGGGTGAGCCTGATGACGGGCGAGATGTCTGGAGACGTCCTGTTGAATGTCGAGAATCTGACCGGCAGCCAATACGCCGACTCTCTTGAGGGAGATGACAATGACAATATCCTGACCGACGGAGCTGGGTTCGACATTCTCATTGGCAACGGCGGAGCCGATATTTTCCGATTTCTTTATGCCGAGCATGGCGATCAGGATCACGAAGGACAGGCTTACGGCGATACGATAGGCGTTTTCAGCTCGGCGGAGGGCGACAGGATCGACGTTTCACCGATAGATGCGGATACGACCATCGACGGCAAGCAGGATTTCCATTTCATCCGCAACGGTGACTTTACCGGCAGTGCAGGTGAATTGCGGATGGTGGTGCCGGACAATGTGTACCCCAAGGATTATCTCCACCTAGAAGGAGATACCGACGGCGATGGCGTTGCGGATCTGGTTGTCGCAGTCGTTGGCGATTTTGACCATGACTGGACCGTGAATGATTTMATCATGTGAGGCGGAACGAATCTTGAGTTTCATTACCAACAGTGCGCATTTGAATATCTTGTGATTTTGAGTCGAGGACGAATTTTTGGAAGACTGGGACCCTAACGTAGTCAAGATGCTCAGCATCTTCATGCCGACCACTTTTGACAGGCGCCTGGCCATCAAGGGGCATTCCCGCTTCGTTCATTACACCACGGCCGAGAACCTGTATCGCATTCTTGATCAGGAGGAAATACAGTTTCGAAACACGCGATGCATGAACGATTATCGCGACGTCGAACAGGGGGTCATGCAGCTGCACCAGTGGAACAATGATGGGGAAAACAGCGAGCCGCTGGCGAAGGCGCTCGAAGCCAGCAGTCCCGGGGTTTGGGGTGAGGCAATGAAGAAATACTACCAGGCGTTGCCGAGCCTGCGCACCCAATCCTATGTCCTTTCGGTCGCCGAACATGATCCCGCTGAAAATGACACCGGCCGGCTATCGCTGTGGCGGGCCTACGAAAAAGGCGAGACCGGGATTGCCGTCGTCGTCAAGGTCGCGCCTTTCATGCAGGTGACGGAGGCCCTTAAAGCCTATTCCAGTCCGGTGGCGTACTGGACGCGGCACCAGCTCGATGATGAGTTCAAGGTCGTTACCCAGCGCGTCCTTGCCAACAAGGATTTCCTGTCGAAACTACCGAAACCCGCACTGATTGAAATGCTGTTCCTGATGCTGGTCTTCGCGGCGACATGCTCCAAACATCCGGGACTGGGTGACGAGCGCGAATGGCGTGTTTTGACCAATCCGCAACTCTGGCCGTCGCCGCAACTGGTCGAACACCATGACGTCATCGGTGGAATTCCGCAGACGGTTTACCGGATGCCGCTGAAAAACAGCCCCGCCGACAATGTGATGGGTATAGAACTGCCCGAACTCATCGACCGCGTCATCATTGGCCCAACCGCCTATGCCGGACCGGTCCGCGATGCCATCATTGCGAAATTGGCGCAGAGAAAGGTCGACGATCCCGCATCGAAGGTTGTCATATCGGGGATGCCAGTTCGTGCGAAGGCAATGGGATAGACGGTAAATGCAGCGTGATCGAAATTCCCCAAATCGTCCTCCTCAAGCCTCCTTTTGACCAAAGAAAATTCTAGACTGAGCGCAACCTCAGGGCGTTCGAACCGAGGGTGCTATTTTCGCGCAAGGAGGATAGTCAGATGCACGACCTAACCATAGTCCTGGCAATCTTCGCTATTGTTGTTCTCGCTTATCAGTMCGAGATCGATGACCGGCCGCCGGTCCAGGACGAAGATCAGACGGACTCCGCAGACTGACCTAATGGGCAACGCCGGCAATATCGTCCGGAAGGCCAACGGAATGGGCAATGCGATGCAGTTTCCCCGGCTCGGTATCCTCACCCATCTCGATGCCATTGAGTTCATCGACGGTCAGGCCGCACGCAACGGCGAGATCCTCGACTGTGTAATTGAATTTTTGCTTGATCATTTTCACCAGATTTGCGCTGGCGGCGATGGCGGAAGCCGTCGTTTCAATCGTGTCGACCATGGCGGATCTCCGGATCTGGCAGGTTTCGGTCTCCCGAAATGCACGGGCTCATATTTGGTTCCAAGCTGACGCAGCAGACTTAAATATCAGGGTGGTCTTGACATAGTGCATATGCACAGTTATATTGCCTTCATGAATGAAACATCATCCATGGACGCCTGCAATGGGTTCGCGACGAGACGTGCTGCTCGTTACATCACGAGGCTTTACGAGCGGCATCTTGCGGCAGCACACGTGACGACCACCCAGTTCTCGATACTGGTGTTGCTCAGCGAGAGACCGGGTATGACAATGAGCGAGCTTGCGCGGGCAATGGTCATGGACAGGACGTCACTGGTGCGGGCCATCAAACCAATGCAACGTGATGGCTGGCTGAAGACGGAACCGGCGCTGGATGAGCCACGAAAGCTGGTGCTGTCACTGACCGAACCGGGTCAGAGCAAGGTTCAGGAGGCCAGGCCGTTATGGCAAAAGGCCCAGCAGGAATTCGAAGCCCAGGTAGGGTCCGAACGAGCCGCACAATGGCGGCATGATTTTTTCGAGATGACACGCAGTACCTAGAATGTATCAGAGGTCGAAATTGCGTGCCGAATAGTGTGCATATGCACATAGCGTTACAACATATGGGAGACTGAAATGACTGGATATTTGAAAATTGCTGGCAGTGCCGTCCTGTATGGCATGATCGCAGCAACATCGCCGGTTCAGGCCGCCGAACCAGATCGCAATGTGAAAGAAGGGCAAGCCGTCGTTACGGCCCTTGGTGGTGATACGTCCGCCGTTACGTACTGGGTCAGCCAAAGCGATGGCTGGCATGTCGTGACAACAATCGATACGAAGAACGCAGCTGTCAGTTCCGAGACCGGAAATCACGCGGTCGTAAGGTTCTCCGCGGTGCTGCAGCCGGGCCAATCACACTCGATCTCGATCCCGGTTGCCGTTGGCGAGAAACAGCCTGCACTGCTTATCCGGCGCGTGGCGGACCGGATCGAGGTGGAGACAGATCCGGCACTGTTGAACTAGCGGGGTACCGCACTACTGCACGAGCGATCTGGACTGGTTGATCCAGTCGATCGCTTCGTGATGCGGCATAGGCTTTGCAAAATAGTGACCCTGCATGGTCACGCAGCCGAGTTGCCGCAGAATGCGCAGGTCGGCTTCAGTCTCGACGCCTTCGGCGACGACCTCAATTCCGAGTGACTTGCCAAGGCCGAGAATGGACTGCACGACTTTGCGATCATCTACCGACTCCGCGATGCCGTAGATGAACGAACGGTCTATTTTGATCCGGTCGACATGCAATAGCCGAAGCGACGACATCGACGAATAGCCGACACCAAAATCGTCGATGGCAATGCGCACGCCGACTTTGGCCAAGGCGGCGAGTTTGCCTTGCACCGAGCTGATATCCTTTGCGGTGTCCTCGGTGATCTCGATTTCCAGCATGGAAGCTGGCAGATCGAGTTTACGCAGTTTTGCGATTATCAGGTCGTCCACAGCGAGTTGAGACATCTCGCGCGGAGACATGTTCATCGCCACCCGCAAGTGACCAAGGTTCATTGCGCGCAATGTCTGCATCATGGTGCAGACGTCCTTCAATATGTATCGGAAGAGCGGTTCCGCAAAGCCGGAGAACGATGCGACCGCTACCAGATCCGTTGGGGGAATCCAGCCGTGCCGCGGATGTTTCCAGCGTACCAACGCTTCCAGATCGGTAATCTTGCGCCCGCCATTTCCAAAGATTGGCTGAAACCAGACCTCCAATGCGTCATTGCTCAATGCCTTGGCGACGTCGCGCTCTATATCGCGCCGCATCGCGAGGTGATCGCGCAAGTCGTCGTCGAATACATAATGCCGATTACGACCCTGTGACTTCGCCCTGTAAAGCGCTGCATCCGCACGGACCAGCATCTCGTCGACATCCCGTTCGCTGGATACACAAACGCCGATGCTGACGCCGATGCGGCCGGCATCGAAGGTGGCGAACGGAATGGATATTGCGGCGATCAATTTGGTGGCGAGTATCGACGGCGTCTCATCATAGCTGGCGGTATCCAGCAGAACAGCAAATTCGTCGCCGCCCAGACGTGCCACAAGTACGTCGTTACTCAGACTCTGACGAAGCCTCCGGCCGACTTCCACAAGCACCCTGTCGCCCGCTTTGTGACCGAAGGCGTCATTGATCGATTTGAAGCCATCGAGATCGAGAAGCATGAGCGCGAACCCGGCCGTGCTGGAGGACGGTAGAGATGCAACCTCCTGCATGAACCCGCTGCGATTGAGAAGTCCGGTCAGTTCATCGTGGGCGGCGCGATGTCCCATTTCGGCGGCGGCTTGCGTCGCCTGATCCCTTGCCGCTTCCAGAGAGATCGCCATGGCGGTGGCCTCGTTCTTCAGCCTGCTGGACTGCCGGAACAGTCCTTCGCTTTCCCGTGCGCCACGGATCAAGGCGGCGAGATAAATTATCGTCGTTGCTGCCAGACAATACCGGTCAAAACCACCGGCAAAGACGAGGCATCCGGCCACCGACAAGAGAACCGGGACAATGTAGCAGATCGGCATCAGCGCATAGGCAAAACCGGCGGTTACCGCGCCCGCAGTGATTCCGCACAGGACGACCAGATAAAATACCGATTGCGGCGCGGTAAAACCGTCGCACAGAACGGCGATGAAGGCCCACACGACACCTGAGGTCGCGGCCATGGCCGACTGCAGAAAGAGATGTTGTCTTACCGAGGCGGGATCGAGGTTCTTCGGCTCAACCGGACCGGCGGGGTCAAGCAGCCGCACTGGAAAACGGCACAGGAGCATCCGGGCCGCATTCACGAGGCTTGAGGCGAGAAACCACAACAACCCCGCCAGTCCTTGTCCGTAGTGAAGAGCGACGAGCAGACTGATCAATCCCAGGATAATACTGACGGGAACGGAAATGAGCATGCTGCGGCGCACGGCCAGGAGCTGGTCGGCGGCGATCAGATGCTGCAAGGGTAGCGCAAGCGCTTCTGCAGGTTGGTTGGGACTCATCGCGTCTCTGCCAGAAATGCATCGTTATTGGGAAGACAACTTAACCGCCTTCTGCATAATTATTAGTAACTTTTGCGAGCGGGCAGACACGCCCGACCATTGTTAATTTTTCAGGCCGCGGTCTGCGCAATAGGTCATGAACTCCTCCGGCAGCATGATGTCTTCACCCTCGACCTCCACCTGCAGGACCGGATGTTTGTGTACCGCGTGCAAGGCGTCCTTGACGCATGGATATTTGATTGCCGTTATCGTCAACCGTCCCTCGACAATGAACACGCGAACGGTCGTGTCTAGCCGGGACATCGCCGTGGCTCCTTTGTATGTGCTTCGATTTGACCCTTAGATAGTCATTGAAGTGCACACAAAAAAGACCTCGTGCTTAATCTTGGCTATGCCTTCCACGCCGAGCCGCGGATGACGCTGCAGAAATTGCCCCGGTGGAAATGCGGGTCCTTGTCGGCAAGTACATCGGCCTTGACGTTGCCGAAGGTGGTGTCGGGCTTATGCTTGATGCCATCATAGAAGGCCTGGATGATATCCTCCTTGAAGTGATCGCTCCGGGGATGGGCGTGGACGACCGTCTCCCGCTCGGTATCGCTGTATTCGGGATAGGTCAGTCCGAGCACGTCCATTTCGACGCCTGCGGTCACAAGCGCGACGACCGGGTGCATGTGCTGCGGTATGCCGGGTGTCGTGTGCAGCGCGATGGCGGTCCAGACGAGATCGATGTCGGTCTGTGCTATGCCATGTCCGCGCAGAAAATCGCGGGCGGCGTTGGCACCATCGACCTCGAACCGCTCATGCAAACTGCTGTGCTGATGGGTCAGCCCCATGTCGTGGAACATGGCGCCGGCATAGAGCAGCTCCGGATCGAACACGAGGCCGCGATGCTTGCCGGCGAGCGCCCCGAAATAATAGACGCGGCTCGAATGGTGAAACAACAGTGGCGAAGCGGTGTCGCGCACGAGTTCAGTGACCTCGCGTGCGAGCTTGCTGTCGGGGATGCTGACCCCTTCGATTGTCAATGCCATGGGACTTCTCCTTCTTTCTGTTGGCAAAGTGTAAGGGATGCGCTAGTTTGGCTGCAATTACCGTTTCACGACGAATACAGCCATTCTCCACCAGAAAGGGCCATGGAACGATGCCGAGCAAGCCGTTGAGGGTTGCAATTCTGGCAGTGCCCGGCGTTCAGCTGCTGGATGTGTCGGGGCCGCTCGATGTTTTTGCCGAGGCGAATGTGCAGGCCGGCCGGACGGTCTATGAGCTCTGCGTCCTTGGTACCCGGCCGGGCGCCGTCCGAAGCTCATCGGGCGCGCGGCTGATACCGGACATGGTCGTCGGTGAAAGTCCGGGCTTCAAGATCGATACATTGCTGGTGGCGGGTGCGCCGAACGCGGCGGACGTGCCGCGGGATGACGGGGTGGTCGATTGGCTGCGATCCGTGACGCCCGCCACGCGCCGCTATGGTTCGGTCTGCAGCGGCGCGTTCTTTCTTGCGCAGGCGGGCCTGCTGGACGGAAAGCGGGCCACGACCCATTGGGCAGTGGCCGAGCGGCTGGCTCAGGAATTTCCGGGTGTGACCGTCGACGCCGACGCACTCCACATCCGCGATGGCCGCCTGTGGACGGCCGCGGGCGTCACCGCCGGTCTCGATCTGGCGCTGGCTCTGGTCGAGGAAGATCTTGGCCGCGAGGTGGCGATGCGGGTAGCGGGACAGCTCGTGATGTTCTTCAAGCGGCCGGGCGGGCAGATGCAGTTCAGCCGGAAAGGCGAGGCGGCGCCTGTTGGCCGGTCGGCACTGCAGGAGGTGCAGCGCTGGGTTGCCGCGAACCCCGCCGAAGACCATAGTGTCGCAAGCCTCGCGCAGCGAACGGGGCTGAGCTCACGCCATTTCGCCCGCCTCTTCCGCCAGGAGGTCGGCATGACGCCGGGGGACTGGGTGGAGGAAGCGCGCGTCACCGCCGCACGGGACCTGCTCGAGAGCGGAGACGCTGCCCCGAAGCAGGTTGCCGGACGATGCGGGTTTGCCGATGTTGACACGCTGCGGCGCGCCTTTGTCCGGCGCGTCGGTGTGACACCGGCGGAATACCGGAAGAGATATGCACGGGAGGATATGAAAGTCGCCACTTCTCGAAACAGATAGGGGGCTGCGTCGATACGAGCGCAAGTCACCCAAGCGCGGTTGCCCGTGGAAGGCTGTGGCGCGCTGGAGTTGCACCAAACTTTGTTCGTGTCATATTCACATCGAAAATGGACCTGCTACCGGATTGGACAAAGGAACATGATGATCTTGCTCTTGGCACTTCTAATCGGGATTGTAGCTGGTTTGCGTGCAATGACGGCTCCGGCAGCTATCAGCTGGGCGGCTCACCTCGGTTGGCTGCATCTTGGCGACAGTTGGCTCGCATTCCTCGGTTATGCATTCACACCCTGGATATTCACCGCCCTGGCAATCGTGGAGTTGATCACCGACCAACTGCCGTCCACGCCAAGCCGAAAGGTGCCGGTGCAATTTGGTGCGCGTATTGTCATGGGCGCCTTGTGTGGCGCGGCGATCGGTATCAGCGGCGGGTCGGCTTTAGGCGGTGCTGTTGCGGGCGTGATCGGCGCAGTGATTGGCACTCTGGCGGGCGCCAACATCCGCGGACGCCTTGCCCGGAGCTTTGGCCAGGACCGGCCGGCCGCGATCATCGAGGACGTTGTGGCAATAGTTGCTGCCTTCCTGATCGTCGCTGCTTTGCCGTGACGCCAATGGCTTCACTCGGGCAGGGGAGAGGCCACAATGCGCCAAAAACCAGCGTCCCAATCACCCTGTTCAGGCAACCTCGCCAAGGTGACGTCGAACCCATTTCGTTTCTTCCGAGGCCGTGCGTCCGAAATGCCGTTTGAAATCGCGGCTGAATTGAGCCGGGCTCGCGTAGCCGACTGAACCCGCGACCTCTGCGATCGTCCTGCTCTGGCGTGCGATCATCAATCTTGCTTCGTGGAGCCGTATCGCTTTCACATATTGCATTGGACTATTGCCGGTGAGGCCCTTGAAATGGACATGGTAGGAAGGAACGCTCATGCCCGCTTCTGTTGCCAGATCGGCGATCGAAATTTCGGAGCTATAGTTTTCCCGCAACCAGATGAGGCTTTGGACGACCTTTCCAGATGTGCCTTTCTGCTGGAGTGCGGCGATCATCGCGCCGCCTTGCGGGCCAACCAGTACCCGGTAATGCAGTTCGCGCAAAATGCTGGAACCAAGGATAGCGACTTCAACGGGGTTGCGAAGTGCCATCAAAAGGCGCGTGAGAGCATCCTCGATATTGGCATCCATCCTGCTCGACACGAGACCGCGTGGCTTGGTCGTCGGCAATTCGGCGTGCATCTCCACTTGCATGGCGATCTCGGCTGCCATCTGCATGTCGAAATCGACATAGACCGCGAGCAATGGCCGCTCCGGACTGGCCGTTGACTCCATCCGGAATGGAACGGGTACTGAAACCGCCAGATAGTGTTCCTCATCATAGAGGTAGGTTTCGCCTTCAAGGATGCCCTGCTTGCTTCCCTGCAATACGAACACCGCCCCTGGCTTGTAGAGGACCGGAATGTCGTGGAGCACAGCTTCCGTGCGGAGTATCCGGACGCAATTGAGTGCGGTAGGATTGTATCCGTGACGAGGGGCGAGAACTCTGGCCAATTCGACCAACTCACGCCGCCGTGATCGCCGGGGTTTGGCATTGATAGGATTTGGCAACAAATTCATATAATCCGCAATCGAAGCACCCAGTTTCTCATACTATCTGTCAATCCTGCCATCATCAAGGAGCTTGCAGATCATGTCACAAAAGATCTTCTTCATCACCGGAGCGAATTCTGGTTTCGGCCTCGCCATTGCGTCCGCCGCCGTCCAAATGGGCCACAAAGTGATTGGCACTGTTCGTTCAGAGACGTCACGCATGGCGCTCGCCGAGGCCCTTCCTGCAGTCCGAGCAGCCCTCTGCGACGTGACAGACTTCGACCGCATACCGGATGTCGTCCGGCGGGCGGAGGACGAGCATGGACCTGTTGATGTGCTGATCAACAATGCCGGTTACGGCCACGAGGGTGTGCTTGAGGAGTCGCCAATAGAAGCGATGCGCCGACAGTTCGATGTGAACGTCTTCGGCGCGGTTGCGGTTGCCAAGGCATTTCTTCCGCGGTTTCGCGCGCGACGCAGTGGTTTCATCGTCAACGTCACTTCGATGGGCGGCATGATCACCATGCCCGGCATTGCATATTATTGCGGTAGCAAGTTCGCGCTTCAGGGCATATCGGAAGTGATGCGCTCGGAAATGGCCCCGTTCGGTGTCCGCGTGACTGCCCTCTGCCCCGGTTCCTTCCGGACGGACTGGGCCGGACGATCGATGGTCCGCACGGAGAGATCAATCGCCGACTACGATGCCCTTTTTGATCCGATACGCGAGGCGCGCCAGGCGAAAAGCGGCAGGCAGCTCGGGGACCCCGCCAAACTGGCGGCCGCCGTTTTAAGCCTGGTCGAGTCCGATAATCCTCCGCCGCAGCTTCTGCTCGGCAGCGATGCCCTCGAGCATGTGTCGGATAGAATTGAGCGCCTCCAGCAGGAGATCGAGGCGCGGAAGTCTGTCACCGTCTCGACCGATGGGTGATGGTGCCAACTCTGCCTTCTCACTTGACAGCCTCCCTACCAGAAGGTAGACATAGGATATGAGCAATCTTTTGACGACATCCGACGAAATCCTGGCTTCCGCACGAACACTGATCATGAGCGGAGGATATAACGGCTTCAGCTATGCTGACATTGCGGGGGTCGTCGGCATTCGCAAGGCCAGCATTCATCATCATTTTCCGAGCAAGGTCGATTTGGTCCGCACGCTTGTGAAGCAATATCGTGAAGATGCCGAAGTGGGTGTGGCGGCTCTGGAGCAAGGCGTGCAGGACCCACTCGAGCTCCTCAAAGCCTATGCGGGCCACTGGGCCAGATGCATCGAGGACGCAAGCAGGCCCTTTTGCGTGTGCGCTCTGCTGGCAAGTGAACTGCCAGCGTTGCCGCCGGAAATCGCGGAGGAGGTGAAGGCTTTTTTCCGCTTTCTCTCGGCATGGCTGACTTCAGTCATGGAACGAGGCTCCAGGGAGGGAGCTTTGAATCTGTCAAGCCAACCTCGCGTCGAGGCTGAGGCGTTCATGGCGTATGTCCACGGAGCCATGCTTTCAGCGCGGKCCTACGGAACACCGGAAGTGTTCCCCGCCATCCTGGCGCCCACCTTGCAGCGACTGTCTCCGACGGTCGCTCAATAAAAGCTTCGGGCGGATGCAAACCCGCCCGGAGTGACAAGTTCAGTCAGTAAAACTACCAACC
The DNA here is from genome assembly GCF_054049495.1 of Phyllobacterium sp. P5_D12. Classification (NCBI taxonomy): domain Bacteria; kingdom Pseudomonadati; phylum Pseudomonadota; class Alphaproteobacteria; order Hyphomicrobiales; family Phyllobacteriaceae; genus Phyllobacterium; species Phyllobacterium sp. P5_D12. Next base: position 22,359 of record NZ_JBFUMG010000010.1, read on the forward strand.
AGTAGGAAGGTCAAAATGATGAAAAATATTCTCACCGCTCTCGTGCTAGGACTATCCGGTATCGCGGCGATGGCTGTTCCAGCGTCGCCTGTACATGCCGAAGATAAAAAGGCCCAGCAAATCCATGTCAGGGGCAGCATCGTCAGCTACAGCGCGTCCACGCTCAAGGTGAAGACGCGCGAAGGAGAGACTGTCGATGTCGCTCTTGCCGACGACTGGAAAGTTTCCAGCGTGGCAAACGCAAAGGTCACTGACATCAAGCCCGGCGACTTTGTCGGGATCGMATCTCTGCCGAAACAAGGCGGTGGTGACGGCGCGCTTGAAGTGCTCATCTTCCCGCCGGCACTGAAAGGTGCAGGCGAGGGCAGCTATGGTTGGGACCTTAAACCCGACAGCAGCATGACCAATGCCACCGTAGCAAATGCAGTTAAAGACATCGACGGCCGGACGGTCACCGTTTCCTATCACGGCAAGGAAAAGAAGATCTCTATACCGGATGGCACGCCTGTCGTGACCTTTGCTCCGGCGACCAAGGATGATCTCATTCCCGGCGCCATCGTCTTCGTCCCTGCGGAGAAGGCTGCAACCGGCACCATCGCCCATCAGGTCCTTGTCGGCAAGAATGGCGTGGTTCCGCCCATGTGAGACACGTCGTCGCCGGTCGCTCTGGTGCCCTACCGGTTCGACCGGCGATTGCTACGCGCATACGAACGTGCTGAGCAGCCGTTTCATGCCCCCACAACAATTGGAAAGATATTTCTGTGACACACTACCAAACGACCATCGCTTCTCGCGAGAAGGAGCAGTGGCTGACGCGATACTATTTCACGCGAGCAGGGTTTTCTGCCGTCTGGGTCGCAGCTGCTTTGACTGTCGGCCAGCAATCGGCTTCCATCGCCGCCGCCTTGCTGATCATCTCCCTGCCTGGGATGCCGCGGCCAATTTTGTCGATGCATCGCGCAATGGCGGGCTGGGCAACAACCGGACGCAGGCAATCAATGTCGCAGTCAGTTCCGTCATGACGGTCGCCGTTGTTGTCGCGCTCACAATGAGCATGAATTGGGTTCTGAGCGCTTTTGGCCTCTGGGCCATCTTCTCGGGTGTCTTGCAGCTTGGCACGGCCCTTCGCCGCTGGAGGACAAGTGGCGGCCAGTGGGCGATAATCCTCAGCGGCGGCCAATCCGCCGTGGCCGGCATATTCTTTATTGCTCAGGCGCGGATGCCCGAACCGCCTTCCATTGCCAATATTGCGGGGTATGCCGGCCTCGGCGCCTTCTATTTCCTCGTATCGGCAGTATGGCGAAGCGCCAGCCACATGCGGCGGAAGACCGCCTGACTTGGCGGGGGAGAGAGCGTTCTCCAGCTTGCTCGCTCTCTCCGGTGCTCAGGAGCAAAGATCAGCTGCGGGGCTGTAGCAGCGCCAGCACGACTGTCGATGCAGCAAGGATGGCGGTAAGGGTCAAGGGCCCCGTGGCGCCATAGGTGTCCACAACATAGCCGCCGACAACTGCGCCGATAGTGATGGCGACCTGGAAAGAGGCGACCATCAAGCTGCCCGCTGCCTCAAGCGCGTCAGGGGCCGCGCGGGACAGATTGGTCGGCAGCACCACCGGCGCCATGCCGAAGGCGAAGCCCCAAAGCGTAGCGAAGCCGAAGGCAACGCCGATATGCGCGCCCCAAAGCACCAAAGCGAGCGCAGCAAACGCCATTAATGCGGCGGTAACCGCGAGGGCCATGCGGATATTGGCGTCGGCCATGCGGCCGCCGGCAATATTGCCGATCACAGCGGCGATGCCAAACCCGAGCAGCGCCAGGGCAATCGGCCCGGTCGCAAGGAGCGTAACGTGTTCGAGGAAGGGGCGCACATAGACCGAGCCGGCAAAATGCCCCGTCATCAGCAAAAAGATAGCAAGCATGCCGAGCTGTATACCACGCCGCCGTGTCAGGCGAAGGACATCGGCAAGACTGTTGCTTGTGGTTGCGGGCAAGGTCGGCAGGCTAAGAAACTGCAGCAGCATGGCAAGCGCGGCCAGTCCAGCTGTCATCGCCATGGCGCTGCGCCAGCCCAGCCAGTCGCTGATCAACGCGCCCATCGACGGTGCGGCAATGGTGGCGAGCGAGACGCCGAGGGTGACGATAGCCATGCCACGACCTGTCGCATTGGCGCCAACCAGCCGCGCTACGACGGCAACTGAAAGCGCCCAGAAAGCGCTGAGGGCGATTCCCAACCCGGCCCGACCCAGCAACAACAGCCAGAAATCGGTCGCAAGCGCCGCAAGAATATTGGAGCCGATCGCCAGGGCACTGAGACCAACCAGCACCGTCTTGCGGTTCAGCCGGCCGATGAGAACATTGCTCAACAAGGCCGTCACGGCGCCGACGGAAGCGGTGGCGGTGACGACCTGCCCGGCCGTTCCCTCGCTGATGCCCAGATCGCGCGCCATTGGCGTCAACAGACCCGCCGGCAGAAACTCGGCTGACACCAGCGCAAAGCTGGCGGACGCCATTGAAAGGACCGCGAACCAGGTGGCCGCGCTCCATTCGGCTGGCGCAGCGGCATCGAGCTCTATGACCTCGCCATCAAGTTGTAATGTTGTGTCCGTCATTGAAGTATCTCCAAGGGTTTGGAGATATTGATAGACGAGTCTTTTCGGATGATATGTGTCCTAAAATCCGAAATCCATGTCTATTCGTCCGGAAATTGTGCGACGCACAACGCCAGGCGAGACATTGGTGATGCGTTTGAACGCGCGAGCGAAAGATGCCTCGGATTCATAGCCCAGGCGGGTGGCGACCTCGGCAACCGACATGCCGCTTTGTCCCAGCAAATCACGGGCAAGCTGCATACGCAGACGGGCGAGGTAGCGTGCCGCGCCCTCCCCTAAAACAGCGCTGAAGCGCTCGGCGAAAATCGAGCGCGATTGGCCTGCGAGGCCTGCGAGGCTTTCGAGTGTCCAGTTGCGGCCCGGGTCCCGGTGCATGGCTGCGAGGGCGCGGCCGATATGGGGATCGCGGATGGCAGCGAGCCAACCGGTGGTCGAGGCTCCGGTGCAATTGACCCAGCAGCGGATGAGCCGCGCTGTGAGCAGGTCCGCCATACGAGACAAGATGGTAGCGCTGCCCATCTGCGGTTGTGTGGCCTCCGCTGTCATGGCCGCTAGCAAGGGGCCGACTATCGGGTCATTGCCGGCCACGTCGCAGCCCTTGATGATTGGCGGCATCAAAGTGATCAAGGGGTTGAGCGCACAGGCGCCCAAGGACATGGAGCCACAGAAAAGGGTGCTGGTCGCGCCCGTTCCTTCCCGGACCACTTCGCAAACGTTGCTCCCCAACTTGGTCACCTGACAACCCTTGAGCGAATCGCCCACAACGTCCGGAGCGCTGGCCAGCCGATGGGCGATGCCTTGCGGCAGCAGCACCAGATCGCCATCGTTCAGCTCCTGCCAGCCTTGCGCCTCTGTATGCATCCAGCATGGACCCTGGCTGACAAAGTGAAAACGAAGCAGCGGTTGTTGCGGAAAGGCGATGCTCCATGGATGTCGGAGCTCGCAGCGGCCATAGTTGACGCCACTCAAGCGAAAGTCCTGCAGGACTTCGCTGAGCGCATCCATAGGCATATGTGGCGGCGTAGACGGTCGGGACGAATGGTCAAGCATTTAGCCAATATAGATGCCGAACGTCCGGCGGGCAAGTAGCATTCGGCTCAGGCGGCCGTGTCAGAGCCGGCCTCCCTGAAGCGTGTCTCGAATTCCCGTCGCAAGCTTCGCCGTGCTTCTGCGGCTCGCAAGCGTTGGTGCGCGATCTCTGTCGTTGGAATATATGACGGCACTGCGGTTGGCTTGCCATCCGCATCCACGGCCACCATTGTGAAATAGCAGGAGTTTGTGTGTCGATGCGCGCCGGTGCGGATGTCTTCGGCTTCAACCCGAATGCCGACTTCCATGGAGGTACGACCGGCGTAGTTGATCGAGGCACGAAAGGTCACCAATTCACCAACCATAATAGGCTGACGGAACACGACCTGATCGACCGACAACGTGACAGCGTATTGCTTCGAGAAGCGTGATGCACAGGAGAAGGCGACGCGGTCCAGGAGATTGAGCAGGGCGCCGCCATGGACCTTGCCGCTGAAGTTGGCCATGTCGGGTGTCATCAGGACGACCATTTCTATTCGACTCGTATGGGTGCCGTCATCCATTGTGCGCCTCCGTTGTTTAGCAAATCAATTGGTATCAGCTATCCGCTCTCGGCGTAGACCTTCTTTACAACAATCCTGGTTATGAAAACGTGCGTGGTGGCCTGTCCATGATTGAAGAGAAAAGCCTCGGCGCCATAGCCAAAGCAGGTTCAACCAGACCGCAGAGGGCAGCTTTGATTCCGCATCGGGCGACACCCGGATCAACCTGGTAGAGTTCCCCGACACTCAGGTTGGCAACGATCCCGACACCGGGGCGCCCGGCCATCAGCATCGACTGGCAGGATGACGACAGCCTCGATATCGCGTTGAACCGGATCTGGAACACGATCAAGAACATCGAAATTTCCGATTTTACCGGCTCGGCGCTCAGGATTTCGAACTTCGTCGATGTCTGGGTGCATCCCGATGGCGACGCCGACCGTAACATCGCTAACGATGGGGTGAAGCGGGCCGAGGTAGCGACGGGCGGCGGCGACGACCATGTCCGGATCGGCATCGACAGCAACACGGCCGACTGGAGCAATGACCTGCGCATCGACACTGGCGCTGGCGACGACGACATTCGTCTCAGGCTTCCAGGCCGGAAGCGGCGACGTCTTGGACGTTGCCGGCTACGGTTTCCTCAGCTTTGAGCAACTCGAAACGGAAGGCAGGATCACGGTCGTTGGTGACCACACCGAGATTGCCTTGAGCGATGATGACTCGATCCAGGTCCATGAAATCGGCCTTACAGCCAACGACTTCCTGTTCGCCTGAGGCGCAAGACAGCAGCGGAACGGCGCCGTTAGTACACTTGACGATCTGAATAAATATCTGTAAATCCAGATATATGGAAAAAGATAAAACCATTGCGGCGTTTTCCGCTATCGCGCAGCCAACACGTATGGATGCTTACAAGCTCATCGTCATGCACGAGCCAAATGGTATCGCGGCGGGAGAGGTGTCGCGCATCCTCGATGTTCCGCAAAATACCATGTCAACCCATCTCGCGATCCTTTCTCGGGCGGGCTTGATCTCGTCTGAGCGGCAAAGCCGTTCCATCATCTATCATGCCAACTTCGAAAACCTGCGTGCAGCCATCAACTATCTTTTGAAGGATTGCTGCGCGGGCCATCCCGACATTTGTGCACCAGTGCTTGCCGACATCGTCCCGTGCTGCCCGCCCAAGGAGAATCTCAATGCATGATCGCGTCTATAATGTTCTCTTTCTCTGCACTGGAAACTCGGCGCGCTCGATCCTGGCAGAATCGATCTTGAACACGGAGGGCAAGGGACGCTTTCGCGCATACTCTGCGGGGAGCCAGCCGAAGGGAGAGGTCAATCCATTCGCTCTGAAGGTCCTCGATGCTCTCGGTTATCCGACGGGAGGTTTTCGTTCCAAGAGCTGGGACGAATTTGCCGAACCGGGCGCACCGGAGATGGACTTTATTTTTACGGTTTGCGACAGCGCGGCGGGAGAGGTGTGTCCGGTTTGGCCAGGCCATCCCATGACCGCTCATTGGGGTATCGAAGACCCTGCCGCTGTCGAAGGAATCGACATCGAAAAGGAGAGAGCCTTCTCGGAGGCCGCCCGCTACATGAAGAACAGGATCATGGCATTCCTCAACCTGAAGCACGATTCCGTCGATCGGCTATGGCTGACAACAAAGCTGCAAGCCATCGGCCGCCGTGAGGGGCTGGAAGCGGAAGAAATAAATTCGATCGATTCGGACTTCGCGACGGCTCTTCAAGCAGCATCATTGCCGACCGAGGATCTTGCCGAGTCCAAAGGCAAGTTCTTTCGCTTTGCCGATCGCCAGGGCAACCCTGTCGGATATGGCGGCATCGAATTCTACGGAAAGGATGCACTCCTGCGCTCGATTACAGTGCCGCCCGCGGCGCAAAAGCATGGACATGGCAGTGCCATCACACGTTTGTTGCTCCGGTATGCTGACATCCAGGGAGCGGAAACGGGCTATCTACTGACGACCAATGCCGCACCATTCCGAGGCAAACTCGGCTTCCATACGGTCGACCGAAGCGCTGTGCCCGCTGCAATCTTGGCATCGCCGGAAGCATCCAGGCTTTGCCCCGCGACAGCGTTTGTCCTGACGCGATCAGTTTCCATCTGAGGAAGAGCCATGTCCATCTTCGAGCACTATCTCGCCGTTGGGGTGGCCTTGCGCAGCGTCGTCAGTGTCGCACTCGGATCCGACGAACTCGGCTGCAATCTGTCGACGGCGGTTCAAAGGTCGTGACACCGGAACTGTCCCGCCGCCTCGCGGCAGAAGCACTTGGCACGGCAATACTTGTTGCAACGGTCGTCGGTTCGGGAATTATGGCCGACCGACTGACCAACGATGCGGCGCTTTCGCTGCTCGGCAACACCATTCCAACTGGCGCTATCCTGGTGGTGCTAATCACTATTCTGGGACCAGTCTCGGGCGCACACTTCAATCCCGCGGTCACGATGGTCTTCGCGCTGCGAAGGGATATCGAGCCTATTGCCGCGCTCTTCTATATCGCCATGCAGATACTGGGGGGTGTTGTCGGATCGTTCATGGCGCATGCCATGTTTGAGCTTCCAATTATCGAGGTTTCAAGGACCATTCGCACCGGTAGCGGGCAATGGATCGCAGAAGTTGTCGCCGCCTTTGGCCTGATATTCACCATCCTTGCTGGCCTTCGATTCCGGCCGGATGCAATCGGTTGGCTAGTTGGACTGTACATCACGGCCGCCTACTGGTTCACTGCCTCAACTTCGTTCGCCAATCCAGCCGTCGCTATTGCACGGTCCCTCTCGGACACTTTCGCGGGTATCCGTCCGCTTGATCTACCCGGCTTTATCATTGCGGAGCTGGTCGGTGCATTGCTTGCAATGGCACTGGCCAATTGGATGCTGGCGACCGAACCACTTGACCAATCAAAAGGACAATGATCTGAGCGTCACTATTTACGGTCCGGATGATGTGTCGCTGACACTGAGCAATTGCTTGATGCGATGGACATTTACCCCATCTGGTACCGGTGCCCAAATATCGGCCTGTTTTATTTCGCTTAGCGACGCAAAGCCCAACGCGCTGAAGGAATTCCGGTAGCGAGCAGAGATTGTTGCGAGTAGCGCCGGGACCGGGCAGACATCGCACGGTGTGTATTGTGCTCGACATTCCCGGCCGACAGATGTCCCGGCCAACGCCAGCCAGTTGTTATTTGTTCGGGTCGGGATGAACGAATTCCACTGTGGTTCAATCAAAGTTTGTCGATTGAGACAAGCTTTCCCACGCAGCGATTTCAGCCTTTATCACCCCAATTTTTTCCTCGACAAGCTTGAGAGCGTCGGCGCCGAGATATAGCCTTGCTGGTGGGTTCTCTGTCTCGACTAATTTCAGCAGAGCCTGGGCGGCCTTTGCAGGATCGCCGGGCTGGGTTCCGCTCTTAGCCTGCCGCACCGCGCGGATCGGATCCATCACCGCGTCATATTCGGGGATTTTGCGTGAGCACCGCACCATCGAACGTCCGGCCCAGTCCGTTCGGAACTGCCCCGGAGCCAGCGCCKTAACACTAATGCCGAGATGCTTCACCTCCTTGCCCAGCGCCTCCGAGATGCCTTCCAGCGCGAACTTGCTACCGCAGTAGTAGGTGATCCCCGGCATCGTGATGAAACCGGCCATTGAGGTGACGTTGATGATATGGCCGGTTCGCCTTTCACGCATTTCGGGGAGCACGGCCTTTATCATCGCAACGGCGCCGAACACGTTGGCGTCGAATTGACGTTGCAGGTCTCCGAGCGACGACTCCTCTAGCAGGCCTTCATGACCGTAACCGGCATTGTTGACGAGGACATCGATAGGACCCACCTCGCGGGTTGCCTTTGCGACGGTCTCGGGAATTGCATCAAAGTTGGTGACATCAAGCAGGATCGCGTGAGCGCGTCCTTGTGCGAGACTGGTGAACGCCGATGCTGCCTCGTCGGTGCGTAGCGTGCCGATGACGTCATGCCCTGCCTCCAGGGCGCCCTCGGCAAACGTTTTTCCCAGGCCGGAACTGACGCCAGTGATCAGAAATGTTTTGACTTTCGTCATACTTCGCCCCTTTCGCGTGCGCCCGGCGACAGATCAAGACAACCTGGAGGACCGAGTTCCATCCCTTGAACGGAGACACCGTTCCCCCTGTCCTCAGCGCTGGCGCGAATTGTAAGACCAACCGATCGCTCGGAGAATGTTCGTCGTTTGGGAGACACTCAGCCGAATAGCGACATAATCAACTGAATGTGGCTGCTTCAGTGGCCATGCGGGCAAATTCAGTGCGCAGCCGCGGCGCAGCGAAGTCGACAAAAGCGCGAACCTTGGGCACTGACATCCGGCCGTGCGGCGTGAGCAGATGTACTGGCAAAGGTGGGTGCTCGGCATCAGCCAGCACGACCTGTAGCCGCCCGTCTCTCACATATTCGGCGACCTGATACGAATAGAGCCGAGTCAAACCGCCGCCCGCGATGGCGGAGGCGGCTGCAGCGCGCACCGTGTTAACGATGAACCGCGGCGTGAATTTGACCGTTCGGAGTGACAACTTCTCGGCAGCCTGGGGGCGTGTATTCGGCCAGGACGTCGAGCAAAGCTGGTCCGGTACGGTTGATCCCTCGATTGACGGATCGGTGTGGGGCGGGCCAGATAGGCCTCGATATCCTTAGACGCGACGGCGGCAATGGTCACCGGGACACGGCTCTTCTTCGGTTATTCAACATCAACGCAGACGTAAAGGGACAGGCGCTCGGCTGGAACAACCTTGATGTCGGCGACATGACGGCCGACGCGACAAGTGTCGGCGCTTATTGGACCCACATCGGTCCAGCTGGCTGGTATGTCGACGGTGTGCTCATGGGCACGTGATACCCCGCCTGGATGCCATTCAACGGGTTCGCGGTTCAATTCCAATGAAGACGAAAAAGCAAAGATACCAAAAAGCGCAGTTACGCAGCAATTTGACGGTCGACTGACTTATCTAAAGCCACGCAATCGGAAAACCTTAGCTCATTTGAGCGCCTCCTGCCAGTGCGGATATGTGACGTAGGCGGTGATCGCCCCCTGCTCATGCGAGTGGATGGTGACCGACGTGCCCTTCGGTATATAGACGATTTCGCCCGGACCGGTGGTGATAGTGCTGGCGTCAGTCGCGACCGACAGCCGCCCCTCCAGAACCACCATGACGTCATCAACGGCCAGCGTCTCGACAAGACTTTGGTTAGGCCCGTAGCGCCCGAAGCCGATGGTAACTGGTCCACCTCGGTGCTGGTCGACCACATTGCCGGCAAACACCTCTCCATCCTGTCCAGGCGAGCGCTCGAATGATGCTTCGGTGATGGCGAACTTTTGAACAGCTATGGATAACTCCGTTGTGGGGTTAACAGGTTGGCCGAAAATAACGCCTGAGCAGGTTCGTGGTTCAACGAGCAATAGTAGATGGCGAAGCGACACCTACTTCGCCAGCCCTGGCTCAGCGACGCTGCAACACGACCGGGGCACTCACG
>NZ_JBFUMG010000011.1:0-31229 GCF_054049495.1 Phyllobacterium sp. P5_D12
GTGCCGTTCCATGTGAAGACCACGTCACGGTCGAAATCGACTTCGGAAAGGTCAGGTAATTCGCCGTAGCCTGCTTCGATGGTGCGGGCGTCACCAAGTTTAAGCTGCTTGATAACATCCGTTACCCAGCCGGAGCCGAAGCTCTCCCACGCGACCATATCGACGCCGCGCTCGCCGAGCAGCGACCAGAGTGCCATTTCGACAGCGCCAGTATCGGAAGCCGGCACGATACCGATGCGATAATCGGCGGGAACCTCTAGAATTTCGCGAGTGAGATCGATCGCCTGTTTCAGCTTGGTCTTGCCGACCTTGGCGCGATGGGAGCGACCAAGCGGCGCGCCGGAAAGCGCGTCGAGCGACCATCCGGGACGTTTTGCACAGGGACCTGATGAAAAATTAGGATTAGCCGGGCGCTGCGCCGGCTTTGATAGCGTCGTCATGTTTTCTCCTATCCTTACAGATAGCTCGCCTCTCGTTGGGGAGAGGTGGCCCACTCCGGGAACTAGGAGAAATGTCGTTGGCAGTCAAGAAATATGTTTGTGCGCGACATCAAAATTGTGCGGAGCAAGGATAGGGATTGAAGAAAACACAAAACGACGACGGCAGGAGAAATCTCCTGCCGCTCGAATTTCCATCGGAAAATCAATCAGAATGCGTAGCGCACACCAACCTTGAAGTCATGCGACGTAATGTCCTTGAATTTGAACGGTTCCGGGTTGGGCCGCGTTTGCGAGGGGATGAAGTTGGATGCATTAGCTGTCTGTCCGTCTCCAAGATCCAGGTAGCTGTAACCGAGATCGATTGTCATGCGGTCGGTCGCCTTGATGCCTACACCGGCGTGCAGCGCCCATGCAAATTCCCACTGGGAGTCCGAACCTGCAAACCCGCCGCCGCCTGTAATTGCGTTGTTATCGGTAAAATTCGATATTGTATTTCGCGATGCACCAATACCTGCACCGACGTAAGGCGTGAGGCCGGCGTAAGTGCCAAGATCAGTATAGGCGTTGGCCAAAAACAACCATTCTGACTTCTTCGCGTGGTATTCGTTCGTTGCCTCATCGCCATTGTCCGGAATGCCATCCGTGTCATAAAAGTCCRAGGCGCTAAATTCGGTCTTACCACGATACTGGCCCGTGACATCTGCGCGAAACCAATCGTTAAACTGATATCCAACACCTATCTGGCCGGTTATGCCGGCGTCAAAATCTCCCTCATCGTGCCAGCCGTGAACGGCGGGATCCGCGAAGCCTACATAATCCAGGCCGTCGAATTGCTGGTTGCTCATACCGATGTCGCCGCGCAAATACCATCCGCCAAACTGCTGGACTTCCACTACCTGCGGATCCTGTATGTCGGCCGAATATGCCGGGACAGCACCCAGGCACAGAAGTGCTGCGCTCATAGCAGCATGTTTGGTGAAAGTGCTCATTTTCGTTTCCCTCACGAAGCCCAATGATTGAAGTGCAGCGAATGCTACTAAGGTGTTAGAAACCAATATGAGGGGGAAAAGTTAAATCTCGCTTAACCGTGTTTCTTCACCATATCCATTAACGTTAATAAATTGGAAACAACACTGCTTGCTGTATAAATACAAAATGGGCCCAGCGGACCCATTTTGTATTTATATGTAATAGTATTGTTCTAGGCGGCCGAAGAAATTACCGAAATGATGTCGTTGACGACGGTCTCTACAAGTTTACGGTCGTCGCCTTCTGCCATAACGCGTATCAGGGGTTCAGTTCCAGATGGCCGGATTACGAGACGACCGGCCTTACCCAGACGATCGCGAGCCTCATCGATGGCGCTCTTTACCTTCTTGTTCTCCAGCGGCTTCGTGCCAGTCGTACGAACGTTTTTCAACAACTGCGGCACGGGATCAAACTTGCGGCAAACTTCGCTCACCGGCCTGTTCTGTTCCTGAACCACCGCAAGAATCTGTAAGGCCGATACCAGGCCATCGCCGGTTGTAGAAAAATCCGACAGCACGATATGGCCGGACTGCTCGCCGCCAATATTGAAACCATGGCTGCGCATATGCTCGACTACATATCGATCACCTACCTGCGTGCGTGCCAGCGTCAAACCACGATCGACCAAGAAGCGCTCAAAGCCGAGATTGGACATGATTGTCGCAACCACGCCGCCACCGACCAGGCGGTTTGACTCTTGCCAGGATTGGGCGATGACAGCCATGAGCTGGTCGCCGTCGATGATGGCGCCGTTCTCGTCCACTATCAGCACGCGGTCGGCGTCGCCATCAAGCGCGATGCCGATATCGGCTCTGACTTCATGCACCTTCTTAATCAGGCCTAACGGATGAGTTGAGCCGCAATCCTCGTTGATGTTCGTACCATTGGGCTCGTTATTGATCGTAACGACGTCGGCGCCGAGCTCCCACAATGCTGCGGGTGCAACCTTGTATGCCGCTCCGTTGGCGCAATCGACAACAATCCGCAACCCGGCCAGCGAGATGTTCTTTGGCATCGTCCGCTTGGYGAATTCGATATAGCGATAGATATCGCCGTCAACACGCTTCGCCCGGCCAAGCGCATCGAAACTAGACAGCCGATCTGTCAAATTCTCTTCCATCAATCGCTCAATTTCGAGCTCGATCTCATCGGAGAGTTTGAAGCCATCCGGGCCAAACAGCTTGATGCCATTATCATGGTAAGGATTGTGCGACGCTGAAATCATCACGCCAATGTCGGCGCGCAACGACCTGCAGAGCATGGCGACAGCCGGCGTCGGAATCGGGCCGAGAAGAAATACATCCATGCCTGTCGAGGTAAACCCGGCCACAAGAGCCGTCTCGATCATATAGCCGGAAAGCCGTGTGTCCTTTCCGATCACGACGCGGTTGCGATGTTGGCCGCGCTTGAACGCAAGGCCTACAGCCATACCAACCTTCATTGCGATATCGGGCGTCATCGGATAGGCGTTTGCCTGCCCGCGAATACCATCTGTCCCAAAATATTTGCGAACCATTTTTATTATCCAACGCTTGGGGACTCTGGCTCTATCGTATGGCCAAGAGTAGCCCTCGTTTGCTCGTGCTCGATCTCCGCTTATTGCAGAAGACCATCGATTTCGCATCTCACAATTTGTGTGGGGATTATACTTGACGCAAATGAATGAACAATTCGTACAAACGGCCGGTTTTCACCGGCCGTTTGTATAAGTTGGATACCCCATTCAGGACTGTGGCTGAGGCTCTAAACCCTTGTCCGGTTCATCGCCCTTGCGCGGTTTCTTGGCACCCGCCTTCGGGACAGCCGAGCCTCGTGACGGCGGTGTGTCATCGCCGAGATCACGAGCAGGCTTTTTGCCAGCCATCAACGCCTTGATCTCTTCGCCAGTAAGCGTCTCGTATTCAAGCAGCCCTTCTGCGATGGCGATCCATTCCTTCTTCTTCTTGGTCAGGATTGTGCGGGCATGGGTATAGGCATCGTCGATCAGTTTGCGCACTTCTGCATCGATCAATTGTGCCGTCTCTTCCGAAACATTCTGTGTGCGTGCAACGGAGTGCCCGAGGAAGACTTCCTCCTGGTTCTCGCCATAGGCAACTTGGCCAAGCTTGTCCGAGAAGCCCCAACGCGTAACCATGGCGCGCGCAAGCTTGGTTGCCTGCTCGATATCGGAGGAAGCACCTGATGTGATGTTTTCCTTACCGAACTTCAGCTCCTCGGCAATACGGCCACCCATCATGATGGCAAGCCGGGAAACCATCCACTTGTAGCTCATCGAGTAGCGATCACCTTCAGGCAATTGCATAACCATGCCGAGAGCACGGCCGCGCGGGATGATGGTCGCCTTGTGCAACGGGTCGGCCACCTCGACATTGAGCGCGACAATGGCGTGGCCCGCTTCATGATAGGCAGTCAGCTCCTTTTCCGCCTGGGTCATGGCGGTCGAGCGACGCTCTGCACCCATCATGATCTTGTCTTTGGCGTCCTCGAACTCGAGCATGGTGACAAGGCGCTTGTTTCGGCGCGCCGCCATTAACGCAGCCTCGTTGACAAGATTCATAAGATCGGCGCCCGAGAAACCCGGGGTACCACGAGCCAGAACCTTCAGATCGACATTCGGTGCCAGCGGCACATTGCGTGCATGCACCTTTAGGATTTTTTCGCGACCCGTAACATCCGGGTTTGGTACGACGACCTGACGGTCGAAGCGGCCCGGACGCAGTAGCGCAGGATCAAGCACGTCAGGCCGGTTGGTTGCAGCAATGAGGATAACGCCCTCGTTGGCTTCAAACCCATCCATCTCCACCAGCAACTGGTTGAGGGTCTGTTCGCGTTCGTCATTGCCACCGCCAAGGCCGGCGCCACGATGACGGCCAACCGCGTCGATTTCATCGATGAAGATGATGCATGGCGCATTCTTCTTCGCCTGTTCGAACATGTCACGAACACGCGATGCGCCTACGCCTACGAACATTTCGACGAAGTCCGAACCGGAGATGGTGAAAAAAGGCACATTTGCTTCGCCAGCGATAGCACGCGCGAGCAGCGTCTTACCGGTACCGGGAGGGCCAACCAACAGCACTCCGCGTGGAATACGTCCGCCGAGCCGCTGGAATTTCTGCGCGTCGCGCAGGAACTCGACGATTTCCTCAAGATCTTCCTTGGCTTCATCGACGCCGGCGACGTCCTGGAACGTCACACGTCCATGTGCCTCTGTCAGAAGCTTGGCTTTGGACTTGCCAAAGCCCATGGCGCCGCGTGACCCCCCTTGCATCTGCCGCATGAAGAATATCCATACACCGAGAATGAGAATCATCGGCAGCCAGGAAATCAGCATGCCAACGAGCGATGTCGAACCATCGGATTCAGGCCGTGCAGCAATCTGAACACTCTTGCTTTCGAGGCGGCCTACAAGACCAGCATCCCCGGGTGAATAGGTTTGGAAACTTGCGCCATTGTCGGAATAGGTACCCGTGATACGGTTGCCCGCGATCGTCACCGATTTTACTYGGCCGCTGTTCACGTCGTTGATGAACTGCGAATAAGGTACATCGCTCGACGCCGAACGAGAGCTTGGACTTTGGAAAAGGTTGAACAACGCAATTAGAAGCAAGGCGATAATCGCCCACAGTGCGAAGTTCCTGTAGTTAGGATTCATATCGGGTCCCATCAAAACATAACCGCAAGGACGCGGAATTTATATGTAACATAGGTTCGAAGCATGTCCTTGCCAAGGCTGGCGTTCAAACTCACGTCAATTCTTATTAATCTGGTTTACAGGAGAACGCTTGTACCCCTGTAGTTGAAAGGTTTTTGCAACGGATTGAGCAAGGATTTCATCATAGCCCGAAAGAATATGGTCGAACAGGGCAAGGTGCCGCGTCAAAGAAATTCCTTCAGCCAATTTCACGTGATTGCCGAAAGCCGGAACGTCGAAAATGTTGCCATCGACAAACACAGTAGGGCTCGACAAAATCGATGGTCGGTGAAAATTGGCTGGGTGGGTATCACCCAGGAACTTCAGCCCCAACACACCGGTCGCGCTGATCCTGATTAATCTGTTGGTATGATTGTCGATCCGGTAGCGACCATCCCAGATGGCAATCCCGTCTGGTTCAATAGCGATGTCCGGCAAAGAGCGCATTTCACGATAGATGACAGCTTTGTTCTTGCAGAGTTGAATAACGCAACGGTTCATTGTGATACGCCCCGACAACCGTTGCGAACAAATGTGCTCGAGAGCTCTCTCGCAATTTTCGACCGGCGGCAGATATGATTGCCCGCCCATCGCTGCCATTAGTATGGCCACGACAAGTTGTCGGACGCTTTGCTCTTGCAAAACCAAGTCTGCGCGGCTGACCTCAGCAAGGATTCCATGGTAAATAGTCGCACAATCCGGTAGAAACTCCGCAACCTTATCGTTCAGCGCGCGTCTTTTGCTTGCTTTTTCAACGATCTCGCAGACCATTTCCCGGGGCTCCACAAGCCGCAGCGTATTGCGAATTCGAACGCGCTCGTATTTTGGATTGTCATTGGAAGGGTCGTCGCGCCAGACAATCCTTCTGGCGCGGAGATAGTCGCGCAACTTTTCTCGCGAGACATCGAGCAAAGGTCGCACGAGCCAAACCTCGCGATCAAGTAAGGTTGCCAATGCCATGCCGGCCAATCCCCGTTCGCTCCCTCCTTCACCCGTTCGTGCTGAGCGCATGACAAAGGTCTCGATCTGATCATCAAGCGTATGACCAGTAAGAATCATGTCAGTACCTGCATCGCGCGCTGCGCGACACAGGAGTTCATAGCGGACATCGCGCGCCTTGGCGGACAGGCCCGTATCCGGTTTGGGTCCGTCCCAGTTCAAGATCCGGTGTTCAATTCCTGCTGTTTTGCAGAGTCCTGCGACAAAATGCGCTTCATCAGCAGATTCAGGTCGAAGCCCATGGTCAATCGTAACGGCAATGATTTTTGGAAAGGTGCTTTGTGCCGCGCGATAGCTGATCAGAAGATACAACAAGGCCAAGGAGTCACTTCCACCCGACACAGCAACTATGACAGATCTCAGCTCCTTGAAATCGATCGCATCGAAAACGCTGGCAGGATCAATATCTTGGTTAGCATTTGTTGGCGGCACGTTCATTCTTCACGCGCTCTTTGATCGCTGCAGAAATATTTGGATAGCGGGAATTGACTGAGGCAAACGTCGCACAGGCAACCTCATGGTCCTGCATTTTTGCCAGAGTCATGCCAAGCTTCAGAAGATTTTCGGGGCTTTTCTTGGCGTCAGGAAATTGCTTGTGATTATCGAGGAAGACTGACGCGGCCTCCTGGAAATGCCCTTGGCTGTAAAGCGATTCACCGAGCCAATATCGCGCATCAGGATCCGCCGGATCTTTCGGGAAACGATCCACGTGGCTGCGAAACGCCGCTTCAGCGCTTTTGTAGTCTCCAGACAGGAACAACTGATAGGCTTGGCTATACAGCACCTTTGGATCGTCGGTGTCCGGCAGCGCTGCTACAGTGGTGTTATCTGAAGACTGACCAGCCGCGGTATCATTTCTGGAACCACCAATTACGTTGCCATTGGCATCAAACTCGATTTGTCCAAGCGGACGTGGCGGCTCGCCAAGCTGTGGTGAGCCGGAAGCATCGGTTTGTGGGTCAATAGCAGCGGAATCAGTGGTATCAGGCAACGAGTTTATTGTGGGCGCCGTTGAGTTGGTGGAGGCATCGGTTGACGCCTCCCCGGTTTTCCGCGAGGGCGTTACAGAGGCAACGCTGCGGTCGCTTTTGCCCCCAGCATCTGAGCGCTTGCCCTTTTCCAGTTCCTGGAACCGGAATTCATTGTCCTCCTGTACCTTCCGCATTTGTTCCTGCATTTGCAGAATCTGGAAGTTCAGTTCCTCGATCTTGCCGGTAAGCTGCCTGATCTGCTCCTCCAGCTGGCTGACACGTGGGTCGCCTGCCTGCGCCATCAGCACGGGCGCATCGTTCGTCATAATGGTTGCCTTTGGCGTTAGCGAGGGGAAACCATCCTCAACGCTTGAAGCATGGCCCACGCCGGTCGCCAGAAATGGCAGCACCGTCATTGCCAGCACCATTCTCTTCAGTCGTTTATTCATTCCTTTTACCGCCCTGATGTGGGAAATAGAAACACCGCTGGGATTTGCGGCAGCTTATCTAACACGAGCAACGTGACTTCGGCCAAATTTTGTTTTGACCGGAGACCAAACAAAAAAAGCGGCCCGAAAGCCGCTTTCCCTGATAGAATCCGCGGGCTCCTAGCTGCCAGCGCCGCCAAGAACTGTGATGGCGCGACGATTCTGCGACCAGCACGATTCGCTGTCGCAAACGGCGACCGGACGCTCATTACCGTAGGAAAGTGTCTTGATGCGCGCTGCGGRTACACCCTGAGATGCAAGGTAGTTGCGCGTCGCTGCCGCACGCCGTTGGCCAAGAGCCAGATTATATTCACGCGTGCCGCGCTCGTCCGCATGGCCTTCGACCGTGATCGCATAGTTTGGATAGCGCTGGAGCCACTGTGCCTGCTTCGCCAAAGTCTGCTGCGCATCGGCACGAATGACGGAAGAGTCAACGTCGAAGAAGATACGATCGCCAACATTGACTGTGAAATCTTGAGTAGAACCAGGTTTTGCGCTGCCAGCAAGACCGAGATCACCGGCACTGTTGGGCATGTTTTTCTTCGAAGCACAACCCGCAATGGCGAGAGACAGGAAGAGTGCAACGAAAACTGGACTGCGGGCGATCATTTCGAAGCGGCGCATAGCCTGGACTCCTTAAGAATTGAATTGTTTCGGTGAACAAGCAGTAACCATATCGAGGTTAAGGCCCGGTTCAGAAACAGGGTTAATCCACTCTTAACACCAGGATTAACAGCGAATTTCAGAATGTGTTCTGCACCCTAGAGGCACAAATTGAGGCGGAAAGACGACATTCGCGGCAATGTCTTGAAACACGGACGCGATTGTCAGTTGTTGCTGGTTTATCCACCGATCATTCAAGCAACGGAGACCAGGCAGGATCCGACGCGAGGTTTGGCGTTTGAATCTGGCGCAGATTTCGACCAGTCAGATCGACGGTCGACAGCTTGGGGCTGTTGGAGCCGGGCGGCAGGCGGAAGAACATCAGCACACGGCCGTTCGGAGCCCAGGTCGGGCCCTCGTCATGATAGCCGCTGGTCAGAATTCGCTCTCCCGATCCATCGGTCTTCATTACGCCGATGGAGAACTCACCACCAGATTGTTTGGTGAAGGCGATCAGATCTCCGCGGGGAGACCATACCGGCGTCGAGTAAGAACCGTCCCCGAAAGAGATGCGTTGCGGATTGGAGCCGTCGGCACCCATCTTGTAAATCTGAGGACGGCCGCCGCGATCCGACTCGAACACAACCTGGCTCCCATCGGGAGAATAGGATGCGCCCGTGTCGATAGCTGATGTACTCGTGAGGCGCGTCGTGGTCCGGCTACGCAAGTCCATCGTATAGACGTTCGCGCTCCCATCTTCCTGCAACAGGCTCATGACGACCTTCTGACCGTCTGGCGAAAAGCGCGGCGCAATGGTCATACCAGGGAAGTTGCCGACGAGCTCGCGCTGACCTGTTTCAAGTTGCAAGAGGTAGATTTGCGGCTTGCCACCCTCGAACGACATGTAAGTGATTTCCTGACGGCTTGGCGAAAACCGCGGCGTCAGGACAAGGTCCTTGCCATTGGTCAGATAGCGCACATTGGCACCATCCTGATCCATGATCGCGAGGCGTTTGATACGCTTTTCCTTGGTACCCGACTCGTCGACAAAGACAACGCGTGTATCGAAATAGCCCTTCTCGCCGGTGAGCTTCTCATAGATTGCATCTGCAATGATATGAGCGACACGGCGCCAGCTCTCTGGCGAAGTAAAGAACTGTTGGCCGTCAAGCTGCTGGCCGGCGAAGGTATCCCAAAGGCGGAATTCGGCCTTCAGACGGCCATCGCCTTGCTTGGTAACACGACCCGTTACAAGGGCCTGAGCATTGATCACCTTCCAATCCTCAAAGCGGGGCGCTGCATCGGGATTCGAGATCTTCTCGATGAAAGCGCCTTTATCGACAGGTGCAAACAGCCCCGATCGCTCCAGATCTGCAGCAATCACATTAGAAATATTCGTACCCAATTGATCGCCGGAAAGAAAATCCGTAATTGCTATTGGCATAGGCTCGACAACACCCTTGGTGATATCGAGTTTCAGCTGGGCTTTCGCAGGTAGCGTCGCCACGATCAAAGTTGCTATGACCATCGCGAAAGCTGCACATAAAGTCCGGAGTATTTTTAGCATTAGTTCAGGGCCCTCTTTTGGCTGGCCTATAATCGACATCAGGTAGCACCGGGATGGAACGTGAGTTCAACGCTCGACCAGGTGTCGTATTTATCTTGCGGCAGGTTAAACGGTGCCGATTTCATCACCGCCCGTAAGGCGCTGCTCTTTACGGCATCCAATAACCCGGAGTCGCCACCGCTGCCGCTAACCTCGGGCCTGCCGTCAATTTCGCCGTCTTTTGTGAGCCTGAACTTGACGACAATCGTCATTTCAGGCGTCTCCTCGGCGCCAACCGGTTTGTTCCAGTTTCCTTCGATGAGTCCTCGCAACGCATCCATCTCGCTCTGGCTCAGCTTGGATCCTCCGGTAGCCTTGTTCGCGCCCAGGGACGCCTGATCACTTGATCGCTTGGCGCCTCCGGCTGACGGCTTCTGTTTGTTCAACAGCTCTGCCACTTGATCAGCGATCCCGTCCTTATCCTTCGAAGGCGTCGACGCCGTCTGCGTAGGCTTTGGCTTTTCCTGAACCTCCTTGCGATCCGGCGTCTTTGCTGTCTGCGCCGGCGGGGTTGGCTTGGCCTCAGGCTTTGCAACTGTATCGGGCAGCTTGAACGCTTCCTCAGCAGGCTTGTCTACCGGGGGTGTCGGCGTAGGTTTCGCTTCCTCTTTCGGTGCGGGGTCCGATTTGACCTCGTTGATCGCTTCAGCCACCGGATCCGGCTTTACCTCTTCCTTCGGAGCGGGGTCAGTCTTTACTTCCGTCGCAGGTACTGGGATTGGCTTCGGCTCGGGTTGGACTACCGGCTTCGGTTCCGGCAGTGGATCAGGTTTAGCGACAGGCGTCTCGGAAGGCTTCGGCGCTTCGGCAGCCTCGACCGGCTTTGGCTTGGTCTCGGGAGTGGGCTTTGTGTCCACATCCGTTTCGCTGTCGCCAACATTTTGAGCGTCAGGTACTGTCTGGGGTTTTTGCGTGGGTTTAGGCGCCGGCTTCTCGGCCTTGGGCGCCTTTTTATCACCCTTCTGCAATTGGCTTATATCTGAAACGATATCGATCGGCATCGACTCCGAATTCGCCATATCCATGGGCGTCGGCGAGGAGAACGACAAAAGCCCCCAGCCGATGACCACAGCATGGATAATTGCGGAGGATGTGACGCTAGCCCGCATGGTTGATCAGTTAACCTCCGGCAGACTGACGAGACCGATATTCTTGAATCCCGAACCCGATATCTGTGCCATGACCTTCATGATCGTGCCGTAGTCGGCGGATTTGTCACCCTTCACGAAAATGCGCTCGTTATAGCCAGTCTTGGCAATTGCCTGAAGTTTTGGAACGATCTCCTCCAGCGGAATCTCGGTTTCCTGCAGGTAGATCTGCCCCTGCTGATTGATCGTGACGTAGATCGGGTCAGATTCGCTGTTCAAGGTCTGTGCCGATGTTTCCGGCATATCGATTGGAACGCCGACCGTCATCATAGGCGCTGTCACCATGAAGATGATCAGAAGCACGAGCATCACATCAACGAGAGGCGTGACGTTGATCTCGCTCATCACGCCCTTGCTGGAACGTCCGCGGCGCCGTCGTCCACCCGAAGAACCGTTGTTACCTATCGACATGCCCATGGCATTAAATCCTGCAATTAACGTATCGGTTTCTCAAATGCGTCCTCAAGCCCGCGGCAGCTTCTCATCGATTTGCCGCGAGAGTATGGCGGAGAACTCGTCGGCAAAGCCTTCCATGCGCGCCGTCAGTTTTCCCGCGTCGCTCGAAAGCTTGTTATAGGCGATAACCGCCGGAATGGCGGCGACCAGGCCGATAGCCGTTGCCAGCAGTGCCTCGGCGATACCCGGTGCGACTACGGCGAGGCTGGTGGACTTGGAACCAGCAATGCCCATGAATGAGGTCATGATACCAATGACCGTGCCAAACAGACCGATAAATGGTCCAGCTGAGCCGATGGTTGCGAGGAATGTCAGTCGTGCTGCGAGGTAGTCGCTTTCTCGGGCCAGCGCCACATCCATCGCCTTGTCGATGCGCATTTGCAGCGCGATTGGCGAACGCGCGCCCTTTTCGAACGATTTCTTCCATTCCCGCATCGCAGCAATGAAAATTGAACCCATGCCCGTGGTGCGTTTATCACCAAGGTTGCGGTAGAGCTCTTCAAGGGATTGCCCTGACCAGAATATCTGCTCAAAACGGTCAAAGGCGCGCTTTGCCCGGCCAAACCCAAGAATCTTGTCGATGATGATCGCCCAGGTCCAGATCGATGCGCCGAGCAGACCCACCATCACAAGCTTGACGACAAATCCAGCCTGCCAGAACAGCCCCCACAAGGACATGTCCGATGTCTGAACGGCAACCGCTAAATTTTCCATATCTACAATCCTCGAATCCGAAAACCCGGCGTGTCGACCGGGGGCGCAATCGTCTCAATCCAGATGAGCCACGCTTAAAACCGGAATTTTCCAGTAACCATAACGCGGCTTCTTTACGTTAATTTTGGTAAAACGAAGGCGTTAACGTGAAACCTGTCGTCTGCACGTCTTATTCATGATTTGTTATGGTTAAGGATGAGTTTATGTTTTGAGGGCAGCGGGCAATTATCCGCGCTTATTTCTTCGAAGCTGGCTGAAAAAGTTTGATCCACTCCGGCGGGAATCGTCGTGGCCGGCCGGCACCGTTAATCATCGCCGCCTCTACCATCGCCGAAATAAGGAGATCGTCTCCCCGTTTTATGGCCTGCGCCATCCGCACCCTTGCGCCAGATATGTCCGCTGTTCGCGTCTCGATCGTCAACACATCATCGATCCTTGCCGCAGATTTGAAGTCTATTTCCATGCGCCGGACCACCCAAACGATGCTTTCGCCGAGTTTCCCGTCAACAAGCTCTGAGTGGTGAACGCCAAGAAGGCGCAGGTAATCGGTGCGGCCCCGTTCCAGAAATTCAAGATAACGTGCGTGATATACAACGCCGGAAAAATCCGTCTCAGCGTAGTAAACGCGCGCCAGCAAACGGTGGCCGGTATCGGTAATTTCCCCGGCCAGTCCAGTGGCTATTAATGATGAAGAATTGTTTTCGACCATGGCCCTTCCTTTTTGCAGGCTTGGTAGGCATTTTGTCCATAGCCCCCACGAAATAGGATGCGAAGAATTGATTTTCACATTGTTGCGCGTCCTTCTCTGTCTCTTCTGTTTGGTTGCGAGTTCTGCGGCTGGGTCAGCCACAACTTTCACCATGGAACGCGGTCTCAATCTCGAGCTCTGGACCACATGGCCCAAGCCTGATCGCTGGGACGAACCGGCTGTCCTCGATAATTTCCCCGAATGGCGACAGGGTACCACCATCAGCGATCTGGAACATATTCGGACAGCGGGCTTTGATTTCGTCCGTCTGCCAATCGATCCAGCAATCTTCCTGGAGGACGCGTCGGAAAACCGCGTTAAAAAACTGATCGCGGAGACACTCAAAACAGTCGATATGCTGCACAAGGCAGGACTGAAGGTGATCGTCGATTTTCATTCAATTCCAAGCGACGATCGTAAGGTCGATACAAACCACATCCTGGCCGACGAAACACTCTTCACGCGATACTTGAAAATGGTGGGCCGGCTCGGCAGAGCGCTGTCCGAAACGGATGCGGCAACCACTGCGTTTGAACCGTTCAATGAGCCGGTGATCGACTGCGATCCCACACTTTTCCCTAAATGGCCCGCGATGTTGTTGCAGTTGCATAGGGCTGCTCGTAGCGCAGCGCCAAACCATACACTGATTTTGTCTGGCGGCTGCTGGTCGAGTGCCTACGGGCTGGCAACGGTTGATCCCGCTCCCATCGGCGATGACAATGTCATCTGGACCTTTCATTCCTATGAACCTTATGTCCTGACGCATCAGGGTGCCGACTGGACAGGAGATTCCATGAGCTATGTCGAAGGCCTGCCCTATCCGCCGGATCTGATGGGCGAAAAAGCATTTGAAGAGCGCCTTGCAGCGATTCGGAAAACAATCGAGAACAAAGCCCCCAAGGAGCGCCGGGAGGAACTGCTCGTTGGGTTCAATGAAATGGCTGGCGGCGTGACTACCTATAAAGAAGTTCTCGCCGCGTTGGATGAACCATTCGAAAAGGCGGCAGCGTGGGGAAAGAACAACAACATCCCCCCCGAGCGCATTTTCCTGGGTGAGTTCGGCATGATACGCAGGGAGTATCAAAAAAAGTTTCGCATGCCGTCAGACTGGCGCGCTTCTTATATGAAAGATATGACCGAAGCTGCGCACAAACGCGGCTTCCCCTGGTCAGTGTGGTCATGGGGCGGTGCTTTCGGCATTACACTCGATGACAAGCAGCGAGTGCTCGATCCAGTCATTCTGAAAGGTCTCGGGCTAAAGGCCCAGTAATCAGCTGTCTTCCTGGAAAAGGTTGATCTGCTGCTGGATAATATCTGCCGGAGCGTTCAGGCCAAGGTGTTTCCAGGCATTGGCGGTCAGAACCCGCCCGCGTGGTGTACGCTGGATAAATCCCTGCTGGATCAGATACGGCTCGATGATGTCTTCGATCGCATCACGAGGTTCCGAAAGCCCGGCGGCAATCGTTTCGATACCAACCGGCCCGCCGCCGAAATTGTGCGCTATCATCCCAAGATAACGCCGGTCGAGCTGGTCGAGGCCGAGCGAATCGACTTCGAGGCGCAACAGCGCAGAATCTGCTGTTTCGCGATCGATCTTGTCCTTGCCGTCGACAATAGCGAAATCCCGCACGCGGCGCAAAAGACGTCCGGCGATACGGGGGGTGCCGCGTGCACGGCGAGCGACTTCCAGCGCTCCGTCATCGGTGACGCCAATACCCATGATCCGTGCCCCGCGCCGCACGATATGTTCCAATTCTTCGACCGTATAGAAATTGAGCCGGATAGGGATACCGAAGCGATCCCGCAATGGCGTGGTCAAAAGCCCCAGCCTTGTTGTCGCTGCGACCAGTGTAAATTTGGCGAGATCAATTTTTACCGAACGAGCCGCAGGTCCCTCACCGATGATCAGATCGAGCTGGTAGTCTTCCATTGCCGGATAGAGAATCTCTTCGATTGCCGGATTGAGACGGTGGATTTCATCGATAAAGAGAACATCGTTCTCTTCGAGATTGGTCAAAAGCGCGGCGAGATCCCCAGCCTTTGCAATAACCGGTCCCGAGGTCGAGCGAAAGTTGACGCCTAGTTCCTTGGCCATGATTTGCGCCAAGGTGGTTTTTCCAAGTCCAGGCGGCCCGACGAACAAAACATGATCGAGTGCTTCACCACGCGACTTTGCTGCTTCAATGAAGACCTTCAGATTGGCGCGTGCCGCCGCCTGKCCAACAAAATCGGCAAGCGTCTGGGGGCGCAGCGAGGTGTCGAGATCCTCGCCACGCTTGTCCGGTGAAATCAGACGGCTCGCATCGCTCATTTGCCTGTCTTCGCACAAGCCATGTGTTCAAACAACCGCATCAGCGCGACAGCTCCTTCAGGCCAAGCCGGATGAGCTTTGTGGAGTCAGCGCCCTCACCCGCATCCTTCATCGCAGCGGCAATGGCGTTGGCGGCCTGATCCCGCGAATAACCGAGATTGGTGAGAGCCGAGACCGCGTCCGTAACTGGAGCCGGAGCGACACCCTCGCCCAGCCCCTGCTTCAAGCCGATCGTCCCCATCGCCTCACCAGCAAAGGCTGGCGCCTTGTTCTTCAATTCCGTTACGATGCGTTCCGCGACCCGCTTGCCAACCCCCGGCGCCCGGCTGACCATGGCGATATCGCGCAGCGCTATGGCATTGGCCAGATCAGAAGGTGTTAATGTTCCGAGAACGCTCAACGCAACCTTGGCACCAATGCCCTGGACGCTTTGCAGCAAGCGGAACCACTCGCGCTCAAGCGCAGTGCCAAACCCGAACAGGCGTATCAAATCTTCGCGCACATATGTTTCAATGAGCAAGACAACCGCCTCGCCTGGCCCGGGTATGTTGGAAAGCGTCCGGGCCGAGCAGAAGGCGACGTAACATACGCCGTGCACATCGACGATCACATGGTCCTCGCCGATTTCGTCGACAGTACCTTTGAGCTTTCCGATCATCCGAGTGCCGCCAGCTTCTGTTCGATGGCAATACGCCCGATTGCGCTTTGCCGATGATGTGCGTGGCAAATGGCAACTGCCAGTGCATCTGCGGCATCGTCGGTGTCGAATATAGCCTTCGGCATCAGCACTTTCACCATCATATGAATCTGTTTTTTCTCCCCGTGCCCGACACCGATAACAGCTTTCTTGACTGCATTCGGTGCATACTCGGCAACGTGGAGCCCGGCCAGCGCGGGTACCAGCAATGCGATCCCGCGAGCTTGACCGAGCTTGAGCGTCGCTGTGGCGTCCTTGTTGACGAAGGTATGTTCGACGGCCGATTCATGCGGCACCATCTCGTGAATAACACCGGCAAGTCCATCGTGTAGTTGACAGAGCCGGGAGGCAAGGTCGAGTTTGGCGTCTGAAAGAACGGTGCCTGCTGCAACAAAACGCAGTGAATTTCCCAGCGTCTCGATGATACCCCAGCCTGTCCGCCGAAGACCTGGGTCAATTCCTATAATACGAATCGCTTCTTTCATGCTCGAACCTTATCYACGTGTCACACATCTTGACAGCAGAAAGGTGAACAAAAGAGAAACAAATCTGTGCGTTGTTAGCGATGGCCGAACGCGGTCGCCAACAAACTGATCTGATCGGATACAGGATTGATTGAGAGGACCCGCTTTTGCTCGGTACCGGCACCATCATTGTAAATTTCATCGTCCATTTGGCGAACGCGCGCCTGCAGGCGCAATGAGCGGTGCACGATATCGCAATAGGACAGCGGGATTTCATCCCAGCCAACAACCGTTTCAGGCGCCKAGTCCGTATCAAGCCGAACTTTGGCTTTTTCTGAAAGCACTTGTTCTAGTGTCATTTCACCGCTACGCGATGCGCGTTGCAAAAGCAGCCACGATGCCACCTGCATCAGACGTGTCGTCAACCGCATTGATTCGGCCGCATAAAGCGTCGCCGCTATGCGCGACAGGCGTTTGGCCTCCTCGCGACCCTCGCCATCAAGGTAGAAAGCGGCTTCTTCCACAAGGCTCATGCCTTCATCGTAGAGATGATTGAAACTCCCCGAGCGGACCATGCGCTCTGCAAGTCTTATCGTGTTGTCTACGTGGAATTCCTGTTCGGTCATCATATGCCCTGTTACCTAAAATGCGCTGCCACGATCCGCGATTTTTCCAAAGCAGTGCTCCCTTACTGGAACAGCAAGCGAGGTATCACAACGGTCGGCTAGCAGTAGTCCCCAGCAACCTGCCTGCATCCTCACAGGAGCGCAAGTTTATCCTTAATAAAGGGTTAACGGCAGGGTTAAACTTTGGATATGAACATAAAAAAAGAGCCGCAAAAACGAGGCGGCTCTCAGGAGTCTAACAGGGAGGCGTCAAACAAAGTGGCCAAACCACTTGGTAAGAATCCAGAAAACTGGATGATCAATTTATAGATTGTAATGCTTAACGACTGGTTAACAACAACAAGAAAGTTGAGTTTATCGCGAGGCGATTGCTCTCGTCGCCGGCTTCATTGTCCCATCCCTCACCTTGCCGGCAACCGCAATTTGAGGCTTGACCGGCTTTTGCACCGGACGCCCGCCCCAACCGATGCGCGGCAGCCATTCGAGATAATAGGCCAAGGCAAATTGCGCCATGATCCCGCTCGCGATCAGTAGCGTATCGTCGAGCAAACCACCTGGATTCAGGACTTTGACGACCTGTGCCACCATAGCGAGGATCGTACCGGCAACAAAAACCGGCAGCGAATGTTTGCCTAGAATGGCCAGCGGATGATCTGGGGCGCGACGGGCCAGATTGGAGATCGCCGGCACAGAGACAATCACATAGGCGAGTGCCAGGACATGGGCCAATCGGGTCAATGACAGGAAAGTTTTATCGAAGCCYGTTAAAACCGCCGGCAGGCCCAATGACGTATCGACACCCCATAACGGCCAACGCACCCAAACCAGTGCAATCAGGATATAGGCCACGGAAAGCCCGAACAAATACTTGTTGAACCCAATGGTGCCGCCTCGGCGCACATGCATGATTCCTGCTATCCCGATAACGAACAGGAACTGCCACGACAGGGGATTGAGAAACCACACACCATTGGTCGGATAGTTTGGCGGGGCGATTTGGTACACGCCAGAAACCAGCCACAGCGTTCCTGAGAGCACAACCATGGCAGAAATGCTGATTCTTGCGATCATCAGGAATATTGGCAGCATCAACAACAGTACGCCATACATTGACAGGATATTGTTGTAACCAATCTGATGGCCCATCGTCGCAATGCCGATGAGCGCCTTTGCCGGCTGATCCATCAGCGGACCTATGTTGATGAAAGACATGAAGTCCGGGCGTTTCAGGTAAATGCCTGCGGCACAGAAAATCGCCAGCGTAGCGATTGTCGTGAGAATGTGGGCGCAGTAGAGGGTCGTAGCCCGCCGCCAAGCCTTGAGTGTTGTCAAAAGACGACTGCCCGATTCGAACTTGGAACCATAGGCGAGACCGACCGCTATACCGGAGATCAATACGAACGCCTCGGCTGAGTCGGAAAATCCAAAATTCTTGTGAGTGAGGTTCTCATAGACCGTCCCCGGAATATGATTGATGAAGATCGTCAGAAGAGCCAAAGCTCTGAAAACGTCGATACGGGTGTCCCGCTGTTTGAGCTGATTCTGTGTCATAGCGTTCACCAATATCCTGTCATGCACGGTCATTCCGCTTCCGGCCTCGATGGAAGCGACTCGCCTGGGAGGCTGTGATTGATAATGTTGACATAGGGCAAAAGTTGCGGTTGCGCCGATCAACTTTCGTTCAAAAATATGACAAGCTGGTAATTCCGTCGTAGGTGAGCTTCAGGCCCATCAGCAAAATCATTGCATACATGAATGGATAAAATACCTCCGGTCGCATCCGCTTGACGATCCAGGCGCCGACGAATGTCGCAAGGGGCGCAAGGGGTACGAGCACAGCGGAAGCTTTCAAATTTGCCGCATCAAATTGTCCGAGAGCGAAGTACGGGATGACCTTGATCGCATTGATAATGGCAAAGAAAATGACACTGGTGCCATTGTAGATCTTCGGATCCTGCCGCAGTGGGAGGGTATAAACCTGGTAGGGCGGGCCACCAGCATGGGCGACAAAACTCGTGAACCCGGCAATCGTCGACCAAAGCGTGGCCGAGACCCCGTTGTGGGATTGTGCGGTCGCGCGCCTCGTTGCGGTTGCGAAAACGTAACGCGCAAAGAAAATGATCGCAACGAGCCCAACGATCAGCTTCACCATGTCGTCCGTCACGATGGAAGCGGTGAGCCAGCCAATACCGACGCCGAGCAGACCGCCAGGCAACATCAGTTTCAATGTCGTCATGTCACGATAGCCGCGCCACGACCAAAGGCTTGCAACATCCATGATGATCAGAATGGGCAGCATGATCGCCGCAGCCTGAACTGGCGGCATGACCAGCGCCATGAGCGGGACACCGACCTGTCCCATAGCTCCACCAAGCCCGCCTTTGGAAAGCCCGATCAGAACCGTGGCCGGGACAGCAGCAGCATAGAACCACAGGTTCATCAAAAGATCGGGCATGGCGGGGATTCCGGCAGGAAGTACTTCTCCCTTTAACCCTGCTCATTACGATTGAAAAATGCTTTTTTGGAAATATGCTCCGATTTGGTGCATAAGATGTTGAATTTGCAACAAGGCAAATCGAAAGCTTTGGTCTGTTCAAACCATCCGCCATCCTCTATGCCCGAATTCCATCACGATTGCCCGGTCTATGAAGAACGATTGTAAGGTCGCAACCCATGAACATCGAACCGACACCTCGACGCTGCCGTATCGTTTTGATCGCCCCTCCGGCTGCAAGCGGGGATGAACTTGCCACGCTGCTTGACGATGCGCTTTCCGGCGGAGATGTTGCTTCGGTATTGTTGCCCGCCTATGAGGCGAATGAGGCTTTGTTCCRGACCCTCGCTGAAATTGCCGTTCCGATCATCCAGAACGCCGGCGTAGCAGCAATCATCGTCGGCAACACGCAGATCGCTGGCCGGGTCAAGGCAGATGGTCTGCATATCGAGGGTCCGGCAGCTGACATTGCAGCCAATGTGACGCGCTTTTCGCCCAAAATGATCGTCGGGACGGGCAATATCAAGAATCGACACACCGCACTGGAAATCGGCGAAGCTCAACCGGACTATGTTCTGTTCGGCAAAATTGGCGCTGACAACAAGCCGGAAGCGCACCCGCGCAACATCGATCTTGCCGACTGGTGGGCTTCCATGGTTGAAATTCCTTGCATCATTCAGGCGGGCAACACCCTCGACAGCATCCCCGAGGCCGTAGCAACAGGTGCGGAATTTATCGCTCTTGGTTCGGCCGTTTTTGATGGAGCAGATCCGGCAGGGGCTGTCCGGGAGGCCAACCGGCTTCTTGACGAGCACGCGCCTAAATTTGAGGAATAATTCTATGGGAGCAAGATCRGGAAAGCTCGTCTGTTCTGTTGCGGCCGCACTGATGGCCATGCCGGTTTTTGTCGCGGGAGGCCTTGCCCAAACTGCTCAAACACCTGCGGAACCAACGACTACTCCTGCACCCGCCATGCCGGCCTCGCCCGAAACGACTCCGAAGCAAGCCAAGCCTAAATCACCCAATGATCCCGCTCTCGATACGATCAACCCGACTCGGTTTGGCAAAGGTCCAGAAGATGACGCCTTTGGCGCCTACCAACGCGGTCTCTACAAAACGGCTTACAACCTGGCTTTGCCGCGGGCGGAGGCCGGCGATCCAAATGCCCAGGTCTTGCTTGCAGAAATTCTGGCCCGTGGTCTTGGTGTCCCGATTAACATGCAGGAATCCRCAGACTGGTATGGCAAAGCCGCCGACCAGGGATTACCAGAAGCTCAATTCCGCTACGCAGTAATTCTGCTCCAGGGGAAATATGCTCCAAAGGATCCCAAGAGGGCGAAGGAGTTGATGAAAGCCGCGGCCGACGCCGGAAATGCTCCGGCAGAGTTCAATTTTGGTCAAATCTTGCTGCAAGAACGACCAGGCGCCACAGGCGTCGAAAACGCTTATCCCTGGTTCCAGAAAGCTGCAGACAAGGGTCTTCCCGATGGGGAATATGCACTGAGCCAAATTCTCGCGAACGGCACACTGACTATTCCGCGCGATGACGCCAAGGCGCGGCAGTATCTGGCGAAAGCCGCTGTGAAGGGATACGACACGGCTCAACTCGATCTGGGGAGCTGGCTCGTTACGGGCCGTGGCGGAGCAAAAAATTATAAAGCTGGGTTCGGCTGGATGTTGCGTGCGGCAACGGGCGGCAATGTCGCAGCGCAAGCGCGTCTCGCCAAACTTTACCGCGACGGTATTGGGGTCGAGGGCGATTTCATCAGGGCTGCTGCATGGTACATCGTGGCCAAACGTGCAGGGTTGAATGATCCCGAGCTTGAGTCATTCATGGCCGGCCTTGATGATAGCCAGACCCAAGCCGCAATCACGGAAGCAAATAAATTGCAGTGAACTCGTCTTGATCCAAAACGTTGACGCGCTGATCATCGGCGCAATAGATTTCGGAACGTACCGATACTGCAACCATTCGATGGGAATCCAAAAATGCCGTTGATCAACCGCGCTCACGAGATGCAGCAGCACGTCGCCGAATGGCGCCGGCACCTGCACCAAAATCCCGAGCTCATGTATGACGTGCATGAAACGTCGCGGTTTGCCGCCGAGAAACTGCGTGACTTTGGCTGCGACAGCGTCGAGACCGGCATTGGCAAGACCGGCCTAGTCGGCATTATTCGTGGGCGGCATGGCGATGGGCCAGTGATCGGGTTTCGCGCGGACATGGACGCTTTGCCGATAACCGAAGTGAGCGGAAAATCCTGGACGTCCAATATACCCGGAAAGATGCACGCGTGCGGCCATGATGGCCACACCGCAATGCTGCTTGGCGCAGCACAGTATCTTGCCGAAACCCGCAACTTCAAAGGTACGATCGCTGTCATTTTTCAGCCTGCTGAAGAAGGCGGCGCTGGCGCGCTTGCCATGATCGACGATGGTTTGATGGAGCGTTTCAGGATCAGCGAAGTTTATGGCATGCACAACGCCCCCGGCCTGCCGATTGGTCAATTCGCTACTCGCAAGGGTTCGATCATGGCGGCGACTAACGAGTTCGAGATAACGGTAACAGGGCGGGGCGGTCACGCGGCAAAGCCTCAATCGGCGATCGACCCCGTGGTGATTTCCGCCCATATCATTCTCGCCCTGCAGTCGGTCGTGTCCCGTGAGACAGATCCTCTGAACTCATTGGTCATATCCGTGACACAGCTCAATGGGGGCGACGCATCTAATGTCATTCCGGATGTCATCAAGCTTGGCGGTACAGTGAGAACCCTCTCACCGGAAGTTCGAGCGTTCGCGCAACAACGTCTGACCGAAGTCGCTGAATCGACTGCGGCAGTCTTTGGCGGCAAGGTAGAAGTCAACTATCATCAAGGTTATCCCGTAACGTTCAACCATGAGCGGGAAACCGAGTTCGCGGTCAGCGTCGCCCAGACGATTGTCGGCAACGCTGCAGTGACGACGGACATGCCGCCCGTGATGGGTGCCGAGGATTTCTCCTATATGCTGGAGAAACGGCCGGGCGCCTTTGTTTTTATCGGCAATGGCGATACTGCGAGCCTGCACAATTCAGCGTATGACTTTAATGATGATGCAATTCCTTATGGCATCAGTTACTGGGTCTCATTGGCGGAAACGGCGCTGGCCGCCTGAACTCGCGAGTAAAAATCGGAAGAACGCCTTATGGCTGTTTTCGTGCCCACTCTTGCCTATTTGACGAATTTGTGGTCTTGGAGCGCCATTCTTGACCGCCGCCGCAGGACTGGCGCGGGTATCCAACACAAATCCGAGTAGAMAAATGAAAATCAACGGCAATGAAATCCGCACCGGCAACGTGATTGAACATGATGGCGGCCTCTGGGTTGCTGTCAGGACCAATCATGTCAAACCCGGCAAGGGTGGTGCTTACAATCAGGTCGAGCTGAAAAACCTCATTAATGGTACGAAGTTGAATGAGCGTTTCCGCTCTGCCGAGACCGTTGAGAAGGTCCGCCTTGAGCAGAAGGATTTCTCCTTCCTCTATGAGCAGGGCGAAGCGTTGATTTTCATGGACACCGACAGTTACGAACAGCTTGAACTGCAAAAAGATTTTGTTGGTGACCGCGCCGCCTTCCTTCAGGACGGTATGATGGTCACGGTGGAGCTTTACGACGAGCGCCCGATCGGCATTTCGCTTCCGGACTATGTAACGCTGGCAATCACCGAGGCCGATCCGGTCGTCAAGGGTCAGACAGCGGCGTCTTCTTATAAACCGGCAGTTTTGGAAAACGGCATTCGCGTTCTCGTGCCCCCCTTTATCTCGTCGGGCGAACGCATCGTCGTTGATACAAACGAACTGACTTATGTTCGCCGCGCCGATTAAGCTAATTTTGATTTTGACGGAGAAATAACCCGAAATGGCGCGTTCAGCGATTCTCAACGTAATGGTGCAGGCTGCTATGAAAGCCGGCCGCTCGCTCGCTCGCGATTTTGGCGAAGTACAAAACCTGCAGGTTTCGTTGAAAGGACCTGGCGATTATGTCAGCCAGGCCGACAGGAAAGCCGAAGAAATCGTCTACACCGAACTGCGGCGGGCCCGTCCCGACTACAGCTTCCTGATGGAAGAATCGGGCGTTGTCGAGGGCACTGACGGCCAACACAGATGGCTGGTCGATCCGCTCGACGGCACCACCAATTTCCTGCATGGCATTCCGATTTTTGCCGTTTCGATTGCACTTGAGCGCCAGGGCCAGATCGTGGCAGGGGTCATTTTCAATCCAGCCATGGACGAGCTTTACACAGCGGAGCGCGGCGGTGGGGCATTTCTCAACGACCRCCGGCTACGCGTTTCAGGACGCAGCAAGCTGGTTGACTCCGTTATAGGGACTGGCGTTCCCCACCTCGGTCGCGGTKATCACGGCAACTACCTTTTGCAGATGCGCAATGTCATGGCCGAAGTATCCGGGATCCGCCGCATGGGCGCGGCTGCTCTCGATCTTGCCTATGTCGCAGCAGGCCGCCTCGACGGTTTCTGGGAAGAAGGCCTTTCACCGTGGGATATTGGCGCTGGTATCATTATGGTTCGTGAGGCTGGAGGCTTCGTCACAAATCTCGATGGCGAGCAAGACGTGATCGAAAGCAAAGCTATCATCGCGGGCAATGAGGCAATCCAACGCGCCCTTCTAAAGACCTTGAAAAAGCCCGTCTAGTCGCTGCAATTGTTGCATGTCCGGAACAACAAAGGAGTTTTGCTCAAACAAGAGCAAATTCCACCTTTCGGGCACCTTTCAATTTCACCATAATTTCGGTTAGGGTCGCAGAAATCGATTTGACTTGCGCGGAAAGCGTGCAGGCAAAGTGATTTTATGTTCATTGTGCATCTGTTAGGTGCACCGGATTGCGATGCGGAGACGACACGATGGCTGATTTCAGTTCGACCCGCCAGGGTATGGACGGCGATGATTTTGATCCTTACCGGCTCTCCAGCCCGCGGTTCGTACTTTTATCGATGGCGATCTTTCTGGCAATCGTTGCCTTTCTTGCCGCCATTCTATTTCGCCAGATATCGGTCTTCTTTACCACCAATCCCGGCCTCAATGGCTTGATCGTCGGCGTTCTTGTCGTGGGTATCCTCCTTGGGTTTGGCCAGGTAATTCGGTTGTTTCCCGAGGTTCGCTGGGTCAATTCTTTCCGAAAAGGCAACAATGATCCGAATGCCAAGCCAATCATGCTCGCGCCGATGCGCGCCCTCATCGGGCGACGTCAATCCATGGCGCTTTCAACCAGCGCGATGCGCTCCATGCTTGATTCCATCGCTGCACGGCTTGATGAAACCCGTGATATCTCCCGTTATCTCATCGGCCTCCTGGTGTTTCTCGGTCTCCTGGGAACCTTTTGGGGACTTCTCGAAACAATCGGTTCCATCGGCCAGACCATCCAGTCACTCGACCCGCGGGCTGGCGATGCCAATAGCGTCCTCGACTCGCTGAAGGCCGGTCTTCAGTCTCCGCTCCGCGGTATGGGCACGGCGTTCTCCTCCTCGCTCTTCGGCCTTTCCGGATCACTCATACTTGGTTTTCTCGATTTGCAGGCGGGTCGAGCTCAAAATCGCTTCTACACCGAGTTGGAAAACTGGCTATCGAGCGTCACGGATCTTGGCTCCGACCTGCACGCGCTCGATGCCGCCAGCAGTGGTGCCTCCGATGAACTGCGCGCATTGTCGGAACGCCTGCAAAACATTCAGGAGACCGGCGGATCGAGCCAGCGCACAACCGCCGCCCTGGCAAGCCTTGCCGAAGGTATCCAGGGCCTTGTGAAGAACATGCGGTCCGAGCAGCAGATGATGCGCGATTGGGTGGAAAAACAGTCCGACGAACAAAAGGCCATTCGTCAAACACTCGCTAAATTGGGCGATGCTATCGCTCGCGACAAGGCAAACTGATGGCCCTCGGTCGTAACCGCAAAGCCATTCGCCATGTTGATTATTGGCCGRGTTTCGTCGACGCGCTGTCGACGCTGCTCCTGTCGATCATGTTTTTGCTCTCGGTTTTCGTTCTCGCACAGTTTCTCTTGAGCCAGGAAATCACCGGCAAGGATGCGGTGCTCAATCGGCTTAACTCGCAGATCAACGAGCTCACACAGCTATTGTCTCTGGAACAGGGCAACAAGCAGGATCTCGAGGATACAATCGCCAATTTGCAAGCTTCACTGACGAGCGCGCAAAATGAGCAGTCGCGGCTTCAGTCACTGCTTTCCCAAGGCGCTGGCGCCGGGGCGGCGGCGGAGGGCAAGATCACCGAGCTGTCGACCGGGCTTG
Organism: Phyllobacterium sp. P5_D12; assembly: GCF_054049495.1. Classification (NCBI taxonomy): domain Bacteria; kingdom Pseudomonadati; phylum Pseudomonadota; class Alphaproteobacteria; order Hyphomicrobiales; family Phyllobacteriaceae; genus Phyllobacterium; species Phyllobacterium sp. P5_D12. Next base: position 25,784 of record NZ_JBFUMG010000011.1, read on the forward strand.
AGAACGAAAAACAAATCAGCGCTCGCGCACTTTCGCAGGTCGAAATTCTTAATCAACAGATCATGGCGTTACGCAAACAGATCGGTGCCCTCGAGGAGGCGCTCAACGCATCGGAGTCGCGTGACAAGGAATCGAACGCCAAGATTGCCGACCTCGGCAAGCGGCTTAACGTCGCTCTCGCGCAACGCGTGCAGGAGCTTAATCGCTACCGCTCGGACTTTTTCGGCCGTCTGCGCGAAATTCTTTCCGACAGGGAGAACATCCGCATAGTCGGCGACCGTTTCGTCTTCCAGTCTGAAGTGCTGTTTCCGTCAGGAACAGCGATCCTCAATCCGGCCGGTTCCGAAGAGATGAAGAAGCTTGCGGCTGCCTTGATCGATCTGCAGAAGGAAATCCCTGATGATATCAATTGGGTTCTGCGCGTCGATGGCCATACAGACGACGTCGCTCTTTCCGGGACTGGTCAGTTCAAGGACAATTGGGAGCTTTCTTCCGCACGCGCCATTTCCGTCGTGAAATTCCTGATTGCCAACGGTGTTCCAGCAAACCGCCTCGTCGCTGCGGGCTTCGGCGAGTTTCAACCGCTTGAGCCTGGTGGCACACCGGAAGTACGAGCCCGTAACCGCCGTATTGAGCTGAAATTGACTGAACGCTAGAGCGCTCCCATCATGTCAAAGAACCGGGTGTGCTTGCCCCTTGCCACACCCGCTTTTGCGTCTGGCCATTGCTTGCATTGTGGGAAGACAGGCGGTCGTCGAAGCGCGTCTTGGTAGATAAGTAGTGCGATCCGAAGACCGCCCGCTAACGTTTTCCCCCTGCGGCCAGCTTCTGCTTGTTCCGCGGGGCGAGTGGATGAACGCCTGGAGTCCGGGCCCATCGTCGCCGTCGGTGCAGTGTCCGCACGATTGGCGTTGGCGTCAACAATGGAGGCAATATCTGCCTAAAATGCGCAGATTGACCCCCGAAGACGAACAGGTCGGCCAGCGCTTGGGTCCGTTGCCCGCCCGCTGACACGCCGTCCTTCCCCACTTTCGAACGGCTCCGGAAGCAGCTCCCCATGGAAAGGACGGGGATAGAATAACCGAGGTTTGGAGAGCGTGGATAAGTAGCCACGACTATTTTTTGTCGGAGGGTTGATCGGGGTGCCTTCAAGGCTGCTGATCAGCCGGATGGCAAAACTGCTGTGCGTGGTTCGACAAGCTCACCATGAGGGAGGTGGGTTGATGGCAGGGAGCCCAGATACGGCAACGTTCCTATCCCTATCGCGAGCAACGTTCCTGTCGCGACGCCGCCGGTTATCGTGCAGCCCACCCAACTCCGTCATGGTGAGCTTGTCGAACCACGCACAGCAGCATTGCCATCCGGACGGCTCACAGGCGCATCTATCCCCCCGTCCTCACGCATGCTATGGGCGATCCATGATCAAATTCGTTATCCTTCTTGGTGGAGCCGTCCATGTTACCGATCGTCTCCTGCGTCTTGTCGCCGGGGCGCGCGTGCTTGCTGCCGATGGAGGAATCGCCCATGCAGCGCCGCTAGGGCTGAAGCCAGAACTTTGGCTTGGCGATTTTGATTCGACCTCGGCGGAGCTCGCAGCACAGTATGCCAAGGTTCCGCGAATGGAATTTCCGTCCGAGAAGGACATGACCGACGGCGAACTCGCCCTGAACGAAGCCTACCGGCTGGGTGCGACTGAAGTTGTCCTGTGCGGGGCTTTTGGCGGCGAGCGCACCGATCACGCACTGCTGCATTTGACCATGGCGACGCGGTATGCAGCCGAAGGGAGGAAGCTTATTCTCTCGAGCGGTGATGAAGAGGCGCATCCTCTGGTTGCAGGCTCGTATGACTTTGATTTTGTGGATGGAACCCTTTTCAGCATTGTTGCATTTTCGCAATTAAGCGGGCTTTTTATCCATGGTGCGCGCTGGCCGCTTGAAAATGTGGAACTTTCTTTCGGTTCATCGCTTACAGTGTCGAATGCCGTGCGTGGGAATCTCCACGTGTCAGTTCATTCGGGTAAAGCGATCCTTATCGCTGCGCCGCAAATCGCCTGACGCTTGTCAAATAAAAGCGGAAAGTGTAGTTGTTGGCAGCCAGCATTGGGGACGCAAGCTGATGAGTTTGGTTTTAAAACGGAGAGGTCTTCCATGTTGAAAAGTTTATCCACGATTGCAGTCGCAGGGCTTTTGGCGCTCTCGGCTGCCGGTTGTACGACCAGTGATCAGCGCGTCGCCGGTTATGGCCTTGGCGGTGCAGCAATAGGCGCATTGGCAGGTGGTGCAATAAATGGTGGAAAAGGAGCTCTCGCAGGTGCCGCGATCGGTGGTGCCGGTGGCGCTCTGGTAGGTGCTGCAACGAATAACAACAATGGCGGCCGCTATTGCACTTACGAAAATCGCTATGGCGAACGCTATCGCGCGCCATGCCGCCGTTATTAATTTTGCATTTAAGCTAGAAAAAGACGGGCCGGAAATTTCCGGCCTGTTTTGTTTTCGAGGCTGCCAATCTTCGGCTAAGCCCCAGCGATCTTTCTTCTGCCGCATTATCTACGCAGAGTTTGGCTCGTATTATTTCGATGTGAGAGGATTTTAAGATGACAATTCGTTTAACTGCAATTGCGGTTTCGGCACTTCTGGCTTTGTCCGTAGCCGGTTGCGCGACGAGTGAGCAAAATCAACGTGCCGGGACGGGCGCTTTGATCGGCGGCGGCGTTGGTGCGTTGGCTGGCCAGGCTCTTGGACATGATACGAAGAGCACCGTCGTTGGTGCAGCAGGCGGCGCACTTCTTGGTGCAGCCATCGGAACCGCAACAACCCCGAGAGGACAAAGCGGCAACTATTGCCGTTACCAGCGGCGTGACGGATCCATCTACGAGGCTCCCTGCGAAGGCAACGGCGGTGGCGGTTACTGATCGTAACCGCTCGACCTAGAGCTTTTGTGTAGGTACAGCAGGCCGGAAATTCCGGCCTGTTTTGCTTTATGGCATTTGACAGCGGCAATAATCTCGCCGACAAGCACGGCAATCTTCGATCGTGGCTTCATTTCCAGAACTGTAAACTTGTATGGCTCCCCCTCTTCTCCGTCTTGACCAGATAGCGCTGACTTTTGGTGGCACGCCGCTTTTGAGCGACGCGGCCATTTCCGTCAGCGAAAACGATCGCATTGCGCTGGTCGGCCGCAATGGATCGGGTAAATCGACGCTGCTGAAAATTGCGGCCGGATTTATCGCGCCGACCGATGGCGAAGTGTTCAAGCATCCAGGTGTGACGGTACGCTATCTGGCGCAGGCTCCCGATATGGAAGGCTTTGCCACCGTACGCGCCTATGTCGAGGCGGGTCTTGGTCCGGCTGACGATCTCTACCGGGTCAGCTATCTGCTCGAACATCTCGGCCTGACTGGCGAGGAAGAGCCGGACAACCTTTCCGGTGGCGAAACGCGCCGTGCCGCCTTAGCCAAGGTGCTGGCGCCGCAACCAGACATTCTATTGCTCGACGAACCGACCAACCATCTGGATCTTACAACCATCGAGTGGCTGGAAGACGAGTTGCGTCAGATACGTTCCGCGATCGTGGTTATTTCCCATGACAGGCGCTTTTTGGAAAACATCAGCCGTTCGACCATCTGGCTGGATCGCGGCGTGACCAAACGGCTCGAGCAGGGCTTCGGCGCTTTTGAGGAATGGCGCGACAAGGTGCTGGAGGAGGAAGAGCGCGACCTGCATAAGCTCGGGCGGCAGATCGTACGGGAAGAGCATTGGCTGCGCTATGGCGTGACAGCCCGGCGCAAGCGCAATATGCGGCGGCTTGGCGATCTGCAATCCATGCGCAGCGAGTTTCGCAATCATCGCGGCGCGCAAGGCAAGGCCGTGCTGAAAGCCAGCGATGCGAGAGAGTCCGGCAAGCTCGTCATAGAGGCGGAACATCTCGTCAAAGCCTATGGCGACCGGGTGCTGGTCAATGATTTTTCAACGCGGATACAGCGTGGGAATTGTGTGGGATTCGTCGGCCCCAATGGGGCAGGCAAGACGACACTGCTGTCGATGCTGACCGGGGTACTCGCGCCGGATAGCGGCTTCGTCAAGCTCGGCACCAATCTTGAGATCGCCATCCTCGACCAGAAGCGCGACAGTCTCAATCTCGAGCAGACGCTGTCGGACTACCTGACCGACGGGCGCGGCGAGAATGTCATCGTCAATGGCGAGCAACGCCACGTCGCATCCTATATGAAGGACTTTCTGTTCCAGCCGGAGCAACTGCGCACGCCCATTCGCGAGCTTTCCGGCGGCGAAAGAGCACGGCTCATGCTGGCGCGAGTACTTGCCCGGCCGGCCAATCTACTGGTGCTCGATGAGCCAACCAACGATCTCGACATGGAAACGCTCGATCTGCTGCAGGAACTGGTAGCCGGCTTCGCGGGTACCGTCCTCCTTGTCAGCCATGATCGCGATTTTCTCGACCGGACGGTGACATCGGTGATAGCTCCGGAGGGCAATGGCCGCTGGCTCGAATATGCCGGCGGCTATACGGACATGTTGGCACAGCGCAAGGAAGCCGCCTTAGCGACGCGCAAGGAATTGAAAGCCGCAAAGCCCGCCGGCGGTTCGGTGGAAAAGACAGTACCGGCGCAGCGCGAAGAAAAGCGCAAGCTCTCCTACAAGCAGAAGTTCGCGCTGGAAACTTTACCGGGAAAGATTGAAGCGCTGCACGTTGAGATTGCAACGTTGGAGAAAAAGCTGGCAGATCCGCAACTTTTCGCCAAAGACGCGGCGCTGTTCAACAAGACGGTCGATGAAATCAGCAAGAAGCGCCATAGCCTTGAAACTTACGAACACGAATGGCTGGAGCTCGAAATGCTGCGGGAAGAAATCGAAGGCTAATTCGCTTTTGGCGCGAGCTTGGTTGCAAGCGTCTCGATACGGGTCGTAACCTCGGACAGCACGCCGGTGATAGCAGCGTCGTTATTGTCAGCCTTGGCCAGGGCCTCGTCGCGGCTCTTTCGCAGCGCTTCCGCCTCGTTTTCGAGACCCTTGACCCGCATCTGCAACTCGCTGAGCTCATCCATGACCATGATGCCGGCCATGACAGTCAGGCGCAGATCTCCGATTTCGCCAAAAGACGATTTGAGATGCGTGACGTAGCGGTCAAAGCGCTCGGCAAGACCTGTCAGGTGTTGTTCCTGGCCTTCGTCGCAGGCCATTCTGTAGGCTTTGCCGTCGATCGTAACTGTTACCGTGGCCATGGTATGCTTCTTCCCGGTTTAACTCTTTGTTTTGTCGCATTTCCTGACGGAAAACCGTTTCACACTTTTCCTGGAAATGCCTAGCGATCAAGCACAGTACGGATGGACTCCATCGCAGCCACAAGACGGCGCGAAACTTCCTTGTTTGCCGCTTCGAGGCGTTCGGCCCGTCCTTCCGACGCATCGAGTTCCTGGGCCAGCTTGCGC
>NZ_JBFUMG010000012.1:0-30529 GCF_054049495.1 Phyllobacterium sp. P5_D12
CGGTGGCGCGGAGACCAACAGCGAAATGGCAATCGAAATGCTGGGCGAACCACGTTCCGGGATGGTCGCCATCTGCAATTCACCCTTGGTCGAGGGTGCAGTCATTGCCGCGGCGGAAGCGTCCGGCGGGGCGTCGCTTGCAAAAGTAGTCGCCACAGCCGAGGAACTTTCCCCCTCATGAGCGACAAGCAGGATGCGAGAATACAGGAGACGGATCGCGTGACGGTGCAGCGGCAGACAGAAATCGAAGTCGTGCACGGAACCGGGTTGCATGCCCGACCTTCGGTGATTTTCACCCGTCTAGCCAAATCCTTTCCCTGCACGATCGAGATAGAGGTGAACGGAAACAGCATCTGGCTGAATGGCAAAAGCATCGTAAAGGTTATGGGAGCCAAAATCCGGAAGGGTTCCGTTCTGAAAATTCGCGCCGACGGAATTGGTGCGGCAGAAGCGATTGCGGCGTTGAAGGAACTGGTCGAACACAATTTCGACGAGGGAAAAGTCGATGGCCGAAATGTTTAGATTGCAAGGCCATCCAGGGCTCGAGTTCAACGACGCTAACTGCTCGCCGACGGCGGGGAATTAATATGACGCGGGAAGTCATGGAAGATCCCATTGTGGCCTACAAGACCATTTTGGCCCAGATTATCGACAATCGCCCGTCAGGAACCCGTCAGCGTCTGGCCGCGGCTCTCGGTAAACACCGGAGTTTCGTCACCCAGATTACAAGTCCGGCCTATTCCACGCCATTGCCGGCGCGGCATCTGGCGACAATTTTCAGGGTTTGTCACTTTAGCCCGACTGAACAGGAACAGTTTGTGACGGCCTATCATGCCGCGCATCCGGGAAAATTGCCGGACTTTGGCAGTACTGAAGGTTTGAGATCGCTGTCCCTGATGGTTCCGGATCTTGGAGACGATAAGAAAAATCGATTGGTGGATGAAGCAATCACAGACTTTGTCCAGAAGATCGCAACACTTTTGGGAAATGCAGATTGAAAGGTCTGATCCTAGCTCGTTATTCTCAAGATGGCTTGGTGGAGGTCAAGAGCCGTGCTTGAATAAGTCGATGCCAGTGGAGGGGCACGATGAAAAAGTTCATGAACAAGGCCGCGTCTATGGTTGCCGAAAGCCTTGAAGGCTTCGTCTCGGCCCACGACCGTCTGGTCATGTTCGGTTCCGACCGGAAGTTCGTCAGGCGGCGCCATCTTGCGCCAGGAAAAGTTGCGATCGTATCGGGTGGGGGAGCGGGTCATGAGCCAATGCATGTCGGCTTTGTGGGCCTGGGCATGCTGGATGCCGCCTGCACCGGACATATCTTTACCTCTCCCACGCCCGACCAGATTATCGCTGCCATCGAAGAAACAGACAGCGGAGCGGGATGCCTGCTGATCGTCAAGAACTATGACGGGGATTTGATGAATTTCGAAATGGCTGCGGAGGCAGTGACGGGGCGGCACCGGATCGAGACGGTTGTGGTAAGCGACGACATTGCGGTGCCAGGCCCGCCGCGAAGCTCCGGCAGGAGGGGGGTTGCCGGTACACTCGTCGTCGAGAAGATTCTTGGAGCGGCCGCCGAGGCTAGAATGGATCTGGCCGGATTGAAGGCGCTTGGTGACCGGTTGAACACGCGGATACGTACAATGGGCGTGGCTCTCGGCGGTGTCACCGTTCCCGATACGGCACGTTCCACCTTTGTGCTGAACCCGGACGAGATGGAGATCGGGGTCGGGATACATGGCGAACCCGGGCTTTCCCGGCAGAAACTGACCGATGCCGACACTATCGCCAGCATGATCTGCAATACTATCCTCGTGGATATAGAGCTGCAAAACGCGGACCGCGCTCTGGTCCTGGTAAACGGCTTCGGGGGTACTCCGACGCCAGAACTTTACCTTATTTACAACATTGTCCGTCGCCTGTTCGAAGCTAAAGGCATCAGTGTCGCGAGATCATTGGTAGGAACCTACGTGACCTCGCTCGATATGGCAGGTCTTTCTGTCACTTTGTCGTTGCTTGACGAGGAGGGGCTGCATTTTTGGGACGCTCCCGTTTCGACAGCTGCGCTGCAGTGGAGCTCTCGGGAAGTCTGAATATTGCACCGGCTTTGCGACCTCTGACAGCTAGCTCCTGCACTAAGCGAAAGGTGTCCGGGTATCCATTTCGGCCAGCCGCGATACGACGCTGTCCGAAGTAGACGAGATGGCCGCACATGACGATATCGTCATCGGATTTTTCCTGTAAATGTTTCAACGTCTCGTCGTATGTGCCACTGCGCCTTCTCTTTCTATCGTCACTTTCAAGTACCCGGATTACTTTGCTCGAAATGACCGGCGATTTCGGCGCCAGTCGCGATCCAGACGTCGCCTTTCGCTTGAACATGGCGCAGAAAATCCCTGAGAATATACCAACGCATTGGCCGTCCTGAGACTTGCGGATGCAGGACAAGTGTGGTTACGCCGCCCCAAGCATGCGTTGCTTCAAATTCGTCGATCCATAGCGGAAGAATCGCTTCACGCCCGAAAAGTGCGCGTGGGCTGGTCCGGCTCGACATTCCGAAATTCCAGTCGTCGAAGGCGAAATTGACAGGGATTTCAACGATGCCTGGCTTGCCGTCCGCGAGTTGGTGGCGATAGGGCAGTATGTCGTCGCGGAACGAACTTGAATAGCGAATGCCGGCCTTCGCCAGATAGGCAAGAAGCTCGGGGAAATTTTCACCTGACGGTGCGCGGTAGCCAATTGGCCTCACGCCCAGCGCTTTCTCCAGTGCCTCGAATCCGCGGTCTATCTCCTCGAACGTTTCATCTAGTTTTTCGCGGTCCGGCATTTTGTGCAGATAACCATGATGGCCAATCTCGTGACCCGCCTTCACGATGAGCTCGCACGCGGTCCTATGCGCCAGCGCCGTCCAGCCTGGAACGAAGAATGTGGCCTCAAGTGCCAGTTCCTCCATGAGTTGCAGTATTTTAGCAATCCCGACACGGGCGTCGTAGCCGCCATGCGAAGTCGTGACCATACGGTCGACGTTCGACGGATTGTTACCGATCCAAGCAGTTTCTGCATCGACGTCAAAGCCGATAAAAAGGGCGCTTTTCGCACCGTTCGGCCATGTCATCGGCGGTGTCTTGGGCGCTGGATTGAGCGGCCGTGGAGAAAGATCGTAGGTCATGCTGGAACTCCTTCAGCGGAAGGTCGGCCGATTATCTGTGTCACCTGCAAGCAGTGTCTCGAACTGGCGACAATCTTCGACATATTCGAGTGTATCAAGCACGTTCAAGAGATTGGACACCCGATCGTCATCAAGGGTCATGCCGGCAAGATGCCGGAATTTGTTGTCGATTGCTTCCCGTTGCATCGGTCGTTCGGAGGATCCGGTCGCGCGCGGGACCATGCGCGAGGCGCGAGTTCCGTCGGAAAACAAAAGTGTCAGGACCGGCTCGTCCAGCGGCCGCATGGCTACGTCGATTTCGAGGTCCATCCGCTGCATGATTGCGCCGACGCGAGAATCCGACCTACACTGGGAGGAATAGGCAACGAGGCCGGCAGTGCCGAAAACGCAGCGTGCCGCAAGCGCATAGGGCAGGCTCATCTGCGTGCCGGCCATGGACTTACTGATTTTGTGACCACACATGCCCATCAGCATTTCGCTGAGTTGCAAATGCATAGACACGATATTCTCCGGTTTTTGTTGAGTTTCTTGGAGAATATCTTCTAGCGCATCGACCGCCGAATGGGCGCCGCGGCAGGAGGCATAGGGTTTCAGAACGGCGCGATTGATTTTCCAGCTCTCCCCAAGCGCCTCCGATAGTTTTTCCGGTTCGCCCGACGACCTGTTGAAAGTACGGAAGAAGCCACCCCACAAATCCTCGAACACTTTCGAGGGTCCGGTAAATCCCTCACCAGCAAGCGTAGCAGCCAACAATCCCCCCTCGGCCGCACGCCCAGCGTGAATTTTTTTGGCCTGCGATCCGTCATGAATAAATCCCCACAATCCGGATGAAAAACTTGTCGCCAGCGTGATTGCATCAAGGCAGCCCTGCTGCGACAAACCCTGCAGATTGGCCACGGCCGCTGCTGCCGCCATCGTTCCGCAGGTGCCTGTTGAATGCCAACCGAGACTGTTGTGACTATCATAGCCCCCAGCGGCTTCAAGAACTCGCCGTCCGACATCGTATCCCGCCACAACGCTCGCGATCAGGCGCTTCCCGCTGATCGCATGTTCCGACGCAGACACGGAGGCCAGAACCGCGGGCATGACCACGGCTCCGGAATGGTCACACCCACCGGCATCATCGAGCTCGAACGCATGGGCGGCAATGCCATTGATTAGTGCCGCGTCGCGAGCAGATGCGAAGGCTTGCGTGCCCCACAGACGCGTCTTGCCATTCCCGTCGGCAATCTTGCGTGCCAGGCCGAACTCCGTTGAGCGCGCACCGGCAAGGGCGGCACCAAGCGTATCCGCGATGTGGATTTTCGTCTTGGCGACGACGTCCGCTGGAATGTTTTCGAAACGAAGATCTGCCACAAGAGCCGCAAGGCATTCGATAGGAGTTCCGTGGGGGGTGGCGATATTCATGGAAGGAATCTTCTCAAATTTTACGCTGACGTTCGACTTATACAGGATACATTTGAGCGAGATGGTGTCCCGGCGGCAACGCTGCCGAAACACCAATGCCGAAATGTTACTTTGCAGCTTCGCCGTTGATATAGATACCGTCCAACAACGTGCCCTCAAGGCCGTACTTAGCGAAGATTGTCTTGTATTCTCCTGATGCCATCAGCGCTCTTAGTGCCGAGGCGTAAGCGTCGCGCAATTCCGTGTCCTTCTTAGCAAAAGCAATACCCTGATAGACTGCGGTGAAGGGTTCGCCCACAACGGCGTACGTATCCCTTTCCAGCGTGAGTAGGTAGGGAAGCGTTTCGGAACCCTGGACTGCAGCGTCGAGGCGGCCTTGCTTGAGCTGGGCGCGGGCATCTGCCGAACCTTCGGTTCCCACGACGACGATCGCGGGCTTGCCGGCGGCCTCGCAATTGGCGGCGCTCCACTTGGCGGTTTCGTCGGGGAAGGACGTGCGGCGACTCATGCCGATTGTCTTGCCGCAGAAATCGGTAAGCGTCTTGAATTCGTCCTTGCGGGCGAACGAGGTGTAAAACTGGGCACCTGATTTCATATAGTCGACGAAATCGAGCGTGTCGCGACGCTTCGGCAGATCGCTCATGCCGCTATGGATCAGATCGACCCGGCCAGTATTGAGGGACGAGATCATCTGCTCGAAACCGATGTCGGCCCATTCGACCGTCGTTCCGAGCTGCTTGGCGAGGGCAAGGCCCAGATCAATGTCTACGCCTATCAACGTGTTGGTAGCGGGATCCTTGTATTCCATGGGCGGATAATTCGGTTGATTGGCGACAATGATCTTGCCGGCCGTCTTTATCCTTTCGGGCAAATCCTGAGCGCTGGCAGCGGTCGCTGCAACGCAGGCGAGCGTGAGTAGTGCAAGTTGCTTCTTCATAAAGTTCCCCTTGTTTGCCACATGGTTGCGAGTGGCTCCGACGCTTGCCGACGAGCCGTCCCGTATGTCAGCTATGAACGGCCTTGATGAACTCTGCCGTCCTGGCACTTTTCGGATCGCTGAGAACTTCCGATGCCAATCCAGTTTCGACGATCTTCGCGGCCTCCATGAAGGCGACCGTATTGGCTACATTGCGTGCAAACCCCAGCTCATGCGTCACGACAATCATCGTCATGCCGGAAGCCGCGAGATCCTTCATCACGTCGAGTACTTCCGAGACCAATTCCGGATCGAGTGCTGATGTCGGTTCGTCAAACAGGATAAGATCCGGGCGCATTMCCATGGCTCGCGCAATCGCGACGCGCTGCTGCTGACCTCCGGAGAGCTCCGAAGGGTAATGGTTGGCCTTGTCTGCCAATCCGACCCGCTCCAGCAGGGATTTGCCCCGTTCCTGGGCTTCATTGACCGGCTCGCCCAGAACATGCACCGGACCTTCGATGACGTTTTCGAGAGCCGTCATATGGGGGAAAAGATTGAACCGCTGAAACACCATACCGATGCGTCGACGCTGGTACGAAATTTGTGCATCGCTGATCTGGTGGAGGTTGTTGCCCTCGCGGCGATACCCGACCAGTTCGTCGTTGACCCAGATACCGCCGCCATCCATCCGCTCCAGAAGATTGATGCAACGCAGGAAGGTGCTCTTGCCGGAACCGGACGGGCCGATGATGCAGCATACCTCTCCGCGGGTAACCTCAAGACTGACCTTGTCGAGCGCACAAAACTGGCCATAGTTCTTGGTTACGTCGATTGCCTTGACGAGAATGTTCTTGCGCATGACTGGCTCCCTCACATCGCTGACCGGATCGATTTGGAACCGCGTCCGAAATAGCGTTCGATATAGTGCTGGCCGACAGACAGGACCGACACGACGAACAGATACCAGAAGCTCGCCACCAGCAGCAGTTCAAGCACACGCGTGTTCGCGAAGTAGATGATCTGGGCGTTGTGCAGGATTTCAGAGTACTGAATGACGCTGGCGAGCGAGGTGAGTTTCACCATGCCGATCACTTCGTTACCGATCGGAGGCACCATGACACGCATGGCTTGGGGAAGGACGATGCGGCGCAGCATCTTCATCTGTGTCATTCCAATTGTGCGGGCCGCCTCGTATTGACCGCTATCGACAGACAGGAGGCCGCTTCGCACCACTTCGGATGTATAAGCCCCCTGTGAGATGCCGAGACCGAGCACGGCAGCCACGAACGGCGTCATGATGTCGACGGTCCTGAATTCGAAGAGACCGGGTATGCCCATAGTGGGGAAAATGAGCGCAAGGTTGAACCACAGCATGAGCTGCAACAAGGCCGGCGCGCCGCGGAAAACCCAGACATATCCGACGGCGATGGATGACAGGACGGGATTGCCGGAAATCCGCATAATCGCAATGACCACACCTAGGACGATGCCAACCGCCATAGCGACAACTGTCATGACAAGCGTATTGTAAAGACCCGCCAATATTGCAGGCGCAAACAGAAACTGGGAGACGTAGCTCCACTCGATCTGCCCCACGGAAAACGCACGGACCAGTGCCGCCAGCAAGACAAGCACGACCGCCGCCGCAATCATCCGTCCGACATGCCGCTTGGGGACGATCTTCAGATGCGCGATCGCATACCGCTGTCGATCGTCGGGGGATGAAACTTGTGTGATTGCCGTCGTCATACCTAGACCTCGTTGGCTCGGCGGGAGCGGGCCGCGCCGCCCTCCTCACCGGTTAGGGACTTCGTTGCAAAAGCGCGATCATCTGCGAGCGCTGCGCGAAATCGCTCGATCTGCTCAAGAACCCGGACCGGCGCGGTAGCACCGTAACCGGTGCGACTTGCCACAGCCCGATCAAGCTCGACTGCCAGCAGCATGTCGGGTTGCAACCGAGCATCGATCGCACTCAAGTCGCTTGCCATTAGACTTGACAGATCATGACCGCGGTCTTCGCAATACTGAACGACAGCTCCAGTGATTTCATGGGCTTCGGCGAAAGGAATATTCTGGCCGACAAGCCAATCGGCAACTTCCGTCGCAAGGGTGAAACCACGTGGCGCTTCGTCGCGCAGCCGGGCCACGTCAAAATCAAGTGTCGCCACCATTCCAGCGAAAGCTGGCAGGACGACCTCGAGAATATCGATGCTTTCAAACATGGCCCGCTTGTCTTCAGCCAAATCGCGGTTATAGGCGAGCGGCAATCCCTTCATGGTCGCAAGAAAGCCGGTGATATTGCCAATCACACTGCCAGACATGCCACGTGTCAATTCTGCAATATCCGGATTCTTTTTTTGCGGCATGATCGACGAGCCGGTGGAATAGGAATCGTGCAGCGCGACCCAGCTAAATTGCTTGGAACTCCAGATGCAGATTTCCTCGGCAAGTCGGGAGAGATTGACGGCGATCAAGGCGCAGATGAAGAGGAATTCCGCAACATGATCGCGGCTCGCGACTGCATCGATGGAGTTTTCGCAAGCACCGGAATAACCAAGTTCTGTTGCCGACAGATCTGGTCGGCGGGCAATGGCAGAGCCGGCGAGAGCTGCCGCGCCGAGCGGGGACCGGTCAAAACGGCGGTCCCAGTCGCGAAAGCGCTCGATATCACGCAGCAAGGCCTGGGCATGCGCCATCAGGTGATGACCAAGAATGATGGGCTGTGCAGGTTGAAGGTGCGTAAAGCCCGGCATTACCGTGTTAATATGCCGGGAGGCCTGATCCACGATGGCTTCTTCCACCGCAATGACTCCCGCGGTAATCTCGCGGACCATGCGGCGCAGATAAAGACGTGTGTTGTTTGATGTCTGATCATTGCGCGAACGGCCGGCACGTAGCTTGCCGCCAAGCGTGCCCAGACGGGAAATCAGCAATCGCTCGAGAAAGGTATGCACATCCTCATCGCCGTCGGTCGGTACTTCATCCCCGTTGGCAACATCCCGCTCGACCGCATCGAGCGCTTGGCGAATAGCCGAGAATTCTGTTTCATCGAGAACGCCTGCGCGCTGCAACTCGGAGGCATGGGCCCGGGAACCCGCAATGTCTTCCGCATAAAGCCGAAAGTAGGATTGCGGAGCACGAGATAACGCCAGTAGCGCTTCGGATGGTCCAGCCTTAAAGCGTCCGCCCCATAGTTTTGTCGGTTCTCTCATGGCAGCCTCCGCAATTCGTGTTTAATTCTTGGGCAGGTTTTCACATGCCATTTTTTCCGGCAAGCGAAGTTATTTCCTTCCGTTATGACAAAAACGACTAGGTGATTTTGTTACCAAGGTTTGCTACATTCGCATCAAGGCGCCTGCCAAAACGTGCCAGGGAACGAGCTATTTCAATGATAACAGGTCGGCCCAGACTGCCTTCCACAACGGCGCTTCAAGTTCTTTTGGCCATCGCGGAGCGTGGTTCCACGAGTGCTGCTGCCGAGAGCACGTCGCTTTCGCAAAGCGCGGTCAGCAAGCAGTTGATCGCTTTGGAAGCGCTGATAGGAGGCCCCGCCTTTGCGCGCACGGCGCGCGGGATGCTCCCGACGAAGGCAGGTCTTATTTATATCGAGCATGCCAGGACTGCTCTGAAGGCGATGGAAGACGCGTCGCTTCAGGTTGCAAGACTGAGACCAGACCCGCGCATTTTGCGACTGCAGGTTCCTCCGATTTTCGGCGACCGCTGGCTGTTGCCGCGTTTTGTCGATTTCGCAGAAAAGCACCCTGAAATAGACGTGCAGTTCACGACTTTCGTTTCATCGACGCAGTCGGAAGAGCCAGACGGCATATTTCGGTTTGTCCGCGGCCCGCTTGCCGGGGAGGACACGGTATACTTGTTTGGACGCGACGTGGTGATCGTCAGTGCGGTATCGTACTGGGACAAGATCGGTATGCCGGAAAGTATCGAGCATCTGGCAAGCGGGGTAATGCTTGAGCACCCACAGACAATGCTGCACTGGCAGGATTTCGCCGTTGCGAATGGCTGCCCGGATCTCGTACCACGGCACACGATCCGGTTTGGCTACTATACAATGGTCATACGCGCAGCGCTTGCTGGGCAGGGGATGGCGCTGATCCCGCGCAGACTCATACTGGATGATCTTCAATCGAAGAGACTGGTGAACCCGAACGGCTACTCTTATAAAGGTGATTGGGGATACTGGTTCGCGACGCCACAGGACGTTCCCGATAGCTATTCAATGGAAAGGTTCAAAGGCTGGCTTATTAGGGAGACCGAAGCCATGGCACTCTAAGCGCGTGCAATAATGCGTCACTTACCGCTTTCAGAAGCCAATTCCTTCAGCGCATGACCATCCAGCCGATAGAAAAGCTTGTCCTCCTTTCGCGTTGCTCCGAGATTGTCATAAAAATTGAGCAGGGTTGCATTGGTACGGTCGGCGGTCCAGTCGACCCGGCCGAGGCCGCGCTCGAGGCAAAGCGCACCCAGCGCTTGCAACAACTGCTTTCCGATACCGACCCCGCGCTGACTTTTTGAGACGAATAGTTCCTTGAGGAAAAACCCGGGCTTGAGCCCTGGGCCAGGAAACACCGTGGAGAATGCAGCAAAGGCGACAATGCGGTCAACGTTCGCCGCCACCAGAACTTCCGTGCCCGCCGGCAAATTGCGCAGATTTGCCACTATGGTCTCGCGCGGGGGGCAAAAAACGGTGTAGTGCGTCTGCATTTCCTCAAAAAGCAACGAAAGATCATCACAGTCCGAGCCTTCAAGCAACCGAAGCGTAACCAATTTTTGATGCTCCCACGGTATTTGGATCGGATAAGATAACGTCTTCCATTTTTGTAACCATCTTTCTCCAGGTAAATCCAGTCTCCGTCATTATTGCATTTGGTAAGACATCCAATAACGGCAACTATCGGCCAGCCATTAGAAATGAGCAAAGGATTGTCTTCTACAAGACATTTGTTGGAAAGTACGATAGGGTGAAATTGCTTATGCGTTATCAGCACCAACTGTTGTGATGTGCAGGGGTGCCTGCGGAACTTCCGCCAACCCCGAAAGACTGATTTGTCACATGGTTCAGAGGCTAGAAATCGACGCTTCCAGCTGATTCTAATCAAACCGTCGCATTATGACGACAACGGATATGTGATCCGTTGGTGGCGCGCCATGATTCCCTCGAATTCGCTCGCTGCTCTATACGGCATTGCCCTTGACTGTGCAGATCGTGAGGTACTCGGTGCGGATATTGCCATCGACATCACGGTCATCGACGAGACCAACACACGCGTCAATATTCCGGTGCTCTTGGATCAGTTTCGGCGAAACGACAATTTTGGAATGGTCGCTCTGATTGGTGTCCAGTCCAATCAATATCCGCGTGCGCTCGACATTGCCCGCCCGTTCCGCAATGCATCGCTGCCCGTCGCCATGGGAGGCTTTCACGTGTCGGGTTGCTTGGCCATGCTTGATGGAAGCGCTGTCGGGCTCGACGCATGTCGCAAAATGGGCATTGCCATGTTTGCCGGCGAGGCCGAGGGCCGGCTGGAGACCGTGCTGCGCGATGCTGCGTCGGGCCAACTCAAATCGCTTTATAACTTCATGAATGACTTGCCGAGCATCGACGGTGCCCCCGTACCGTTCCTGCCTAAACGTTACATTGAGCACACGCTCGGCCTCAGTGCGAGCTTCGATGCTGGACGTGGTTGTCCCTATCAATGTTCATTCTGTACAATCATTAATGTGCAGGGACGCAAATCGCGCTTCCGCTCGGCTGATGATGTCGAAAAACTGGTGCGCCTGAACTGGGCGCATGGCATCCACAAGTTCTTCATTACCGATGATAATTTTGCGCGAAACAAAGAGTGGGAAGCGATCTTCGATCGGCTGATAGCTTTGAAAGAGAAGGAAGCGATCCCGCTTGGTTYGATGATCCAGGTCGATACGCTCTGCCACAGGATTGAAAACTTCATAGAGAAGGCGAAGCGCGCTGGTGTCACCCGCGTTTTCATCGGGCTGGAGAACGTCAACCCAGACAATCTCATCGCGGCAAAGAAGGCCCAGAACAAGATCACCGAATACCGCAAGATGCTGCTGGCGTGGAAGGAGCAGGGCATCATGACGCTGGCTGGCTACATCCTCGGCTTTCCAGCGGACACGCCCGAAACGATCAGACGTGATATTGCGATCATTCAAGAAGAGCTCCCGATCGATGTCATTGAGTTCTTCTGCCTTACACCACTGCCCGGATCGGAGGATCATCAGGCCCTGTGGAAGAGTGGCGTCGAGATGGACGCCGATCTCAACATTTACGATGTAGAGCATGTCTGCACCGCCCACGCCAAGATGACCAAGCCTGAATGGGAGGCCATTTATCGGGAGGCGTGGTCGCTCTACTACACACCGAAACACATGAGGACCCTGCTGCGTCGCGCGATTGCAACTGGCGTTCCAGTCGGCAGTCTTGTCAAGGTGCTCGTCGCGTTCGCGACGATGGTCCCTCTCGAGCACGTGCATCCATTG
Source organism: Phyllobacterium sp. P5_D12 (assembly GCF_054049495.1). NCBI lineage: Bacteria > Pseudomonadati > Pseudomonadota > Alphaproteobacteria > Hyphomicrobiales > Phyllobacteriaceae > Phyllobacterium > Phyllobacterium sp. P5_D12. Next base: position 12,011 of record NZ_JBFUMG010000012.1, read on the forward strand.
CAGAGCGGTATCCTGCGTTTGAAACGCCGGTCAGAACGACGACCCGAATTGCCGCAGGAAAATCCCTTGATCTTTTGGCCTCGCTTTGTTTGTGGAACGCTTGCCAAGCACGTCATCCTTGCCGCTGCGATTGTCCGGCTGGTCTCGACGGGATTCTTGATTTCGCAAAGCCCGGGCTCAAGGAAATACATGGATCGGGCATTGATGCCCGTCGGTGCTGATGATGAAGAGAAACTTGACCTCTTCACCAGGACGACAGGTGGTAGCGCGGCGGTGAAGCACGTGAAAAAGATTGCGCGGCTGACACACCCAGGTCGAGCCATCTGACGCGCATGGATCCAAGTAGTGGGCTACCGTCTCCGGCAATAAATGTTATCATCTATTTGACACTGCAATCATCTGGCGTTGGGATCATGCCATGGGAACGGGCGCACGCGTCATCATTGCAATTGCATTATTTGCAGCCATGGGTGTCGGGTGGCTGGCACTACAGGATTTAAGTTTCGAGCGTGACCGCACCCTATCGGAGTGGAGATCGCTGTCGGAGGCCGAAGACCTCCTGAGGCAGAAGCCCATTCCAGAAGCGTGGCCAGCGGGCTTGTTTATTTCAGAGCGGGGATTGAATACCGCACTGGATGGCCTGAAGGACGCACAAATTGCCTACGACCCCGAATTCAAGGCAGATGAGGACACCGTCGTACATCTGCGGAATGTTACCGTCGACGTTCAACCCGGTTTCGCCTGGGCATTCCTTCGCCTCSACGCCTATTCGAAGAAAAGGGATCTGACTGTAAAGTTTGATGGCCAAGCCTCCCTCGTTTTCAAAGGCATAGAAGAAGAGKCAAATGGGGAAGCGCAAGCCGTGTTCTCGCTCTCTCTGTTGAGACTCGATCCCGAATTCGGATGGGGATGGTCTATTATCAAGTCGAGGGGGTATGCAAGCGACCTCATCGAAACGGGCCTCATGCCAAAGTTCACCGAAGCGTTCACGATGAAGCTCCCGTTCAAAAACAGCTCCGCTTACGATTTGAAGCAGGATGTGACAGAGACAGTTGCAGTTCGCGATCCGAAAGATGAAAACTGGATCAAGGTTCAGATCGCCTTACCGCCAAACGAACTGGCGCAAAAAATTCACGCCGCCAACGCTGTCGTCCTCGATGGCGGGATATGGCTGCTGACTGATTTCAACGAAAAACCAGTGGCAACCAGTATGGATGAGCCCCCGCCCGAAATTCAGGATGACATCGTCAGAATGCGAAAAGATCTGGAGAAAATCCGGATACCCAAATTGAACGACGCCGATATTGCTCTTTGGATAAACGGGACGGTGGCTCACCTGGTTCAAGACAAATTCAACCAGCTCCCTGCTATAAACAGGACTGCAACCGTCAAGTCGGTGCAATTCAAGGGCCGGCTTGCCGATCAAAAATGGAGTGCGGATGTTCTAGGTGAAGGCGGGGTTTTCGCCGAGCTTGCTGATCCAGGAGCGGTAGCGGCAACAATGGTGGTCAATGCAGTCGGCATATCTTGGACCAAAGGGAGGCGCTTGAAGGTTTCGCTCAATGCGCAGGTTGACGCCAAGGCATCCGTAGATCTGCACGTCGACCCCTTGATAGGAAGAGGCGTTGGTACTACGGTCGACCTGCTCGGAAATACAGCCATAGCGTCCGGGTTCGATGCGGGCTTCGAAATAGAGGAGGTGGGTGGCAACACAGTCGTGATGCTAAAGCCCGACATCGGTTGCCGCGACCTCAAGCTGGCGCTCAAGAGAGACAGAAAAGCGGAGTTCGAGGAAGCTTGGGTATCAGTTCCGTCCGTCCGCGCAAACGTTACTGTTCCGGTTGGCCTGCAGACCGCTCCGGATGTGGTGCTCTTGAGTGATTTGCCTTTTCAGAGGCGAGGCCGTGGCCCGGATGGCAAACCGCTCAAGGTCAGAGGCGGGGAAGACCACTTGCTGTTCACACCCGCGTGGGCCGAGGCCCAGTACGCACTCGTCCCAAAACGGGTCGAAGGTGATGATGGAGGACTCTGGATAGCAGCCAATCTGACCATCAAATTGCTTGGCTCCAAGTCGGCAGGCTACGATCGCACTGCCGCAGAAACGAAACTGGCTGCCGCGGCAACCGGAGGACAGGTCAAGACCAACTGCCCGGGCGAACCCGGCTTCGCGCTGACGATCGGCGATCTTGAGTTTGGCGGCAACAAAGAGCTTGTGAAGTTCTATGAGGACAGAGGACTGCCTTTGCCGCAGATACTAGGTGGATTGCCCGGCATACCTGGCACAGGCCCGACGATACCATCCCCAATATCACCCGTTCCCGGCCTCGCGGTTCCAGTACCATCCCCGATACTGTCCACTACCGATCCCGCAATTCCCAATACACCGTCCCCGATATTGGATATTCCCGGTCCCGCGATGCCGAAAATACCGGCCCCTTTGCCGGCGACTTCCGATCCGACAACTCCGAAAATACCGTCCCCGCTACCGCCAACTCCCGTTCCGACGAGCAATCAGTAGACAATGATGCACGATCTCTTTTGACCAAGACCTCGAACCCACGGTCGGTGCAGGCCGAAACGGACCTGGAAGTTGCCTTGGTCGGATGGGTCTCCACGTTAGTGGGAATTATGACTGCTTGTGGCGTGAAGCCAGCTTCGCGCTGTCCAATGTTCGAGGTTCGTGCCCCAAACGTTGTATAACGTTTCATCGGAACCGCACTTATTAACGATGCGGATATGACGTCAATTTTCTTGCTTTCCCGCTTGGCTGAAACGTATGAGTAGACTCCCAAGTTCGGTCGCTTTGCCGAATCGCGGAAACAAGAACTTCTCGTAGCGTTCAGGCATGGCAGTCTTGCGTGGGCGAAGCAGAATATGCAGGGGCGGTGCCCCTGTCGCTGTGGAGTGACCGGGCGATGAAGGTGACGCGTCACGCTGACGCCAGCTCGAAGGTGAAAGCAGCCGATTACGCGCAAAACAAGTACATCGGTCCGGTACTCTCTGATCTATAATACGGCGACGCAGTGCGTGTTGGCCGTATCCATCCCGTTGGTTTAAAAAAGGAGCAACTGCAATGAACATTCACATGACCGTCAAAGGCACGCTTCTCGGCTTAGCCGCACTTTGTTTTGCCAGCGCCGCCGGGGCCGACCAGCTTGCGGACATCAAGGCGGCCGGCAAGATCGTCACTGCCACTGATATGCACTACGCGCCCTTCGACATGTTGAACAATGGCACCTATGAGGGCATGACCAAGGACTTGTTCGATGAAGTTGCCAAGGAGATCGGTGCCGAACCGGTGTATCAGGATATCCCCTGGACGGCCGAACTGCCGGGTCTTGAGGTCAAGAAGTTCGACATAGTGATCGCGCCGGTCACCATCACGCCGGAGCGGCTGGAGCGCTATGCCTTTACCTTGCCCATCGCTGACGCGACGGTCTCGCTGCTCAAGGGCGCAAGCAACACCGAACTTACCAAACCCGAAGACATCAAGGGCAAGACCGTGGGCGTCCAGCAGGGCACCGCGCAGTTCCAGCAGCTCGAGGCCTTTGGCAAGAAACTCGGCGGTGTGACGATCAAGGAATACGGCACCACGGACGAAGCTTACGCCGATCTCGCCACCGGCCGTCTGGATGCAGTTGCGGGCTCGCTCCCGAACCTCACGGCTCTCGTGAAGAGTCGCCCTGAGAGCTTTGCCCTCTTCTCGCCAGCCCAGTTCGGTGAACCGAAATATTTCGCATGGGTGCTGCGCAAGGATGCAGACAGCGAAAGCTTCAACAAGGCCATCAACGCTGCGATGCTCAAGATGACCGACGACGGCCGCGTCAAGGCTATCCAGGAAAAGTGGCTGGGCAGCTATACCGAACTGCCCCGCGAAGTTCCGGCCAAATAAGTTGCTCGCGGGCGGAGGTGGCTCCGCCCGCGCGCTTGGGCATAGTGAGGGTGGATGTTTTCCCTAGCGGTATTCTTTCAAAGCTTCGGGCCGTTGTTCTGGGCAGCGCGATATACACTGCTGATCTCGGTTCTGGGCATCGGGTTGGGTATTGTGATTGGCACGCTGATTTGCGCCGCTCGCCTGTCGCCGTACCCGCCACTGTGCCGCTTTGCGGCCATTTGGGTCAGTTTCTTGCGCGGTGTGCCACTGCTGGTGCAATTGCTGGTGTTCTACTATGCCTTGCCGGTTATCGGCCTGGACGTGCCAGCGATGGTTGCCGCCGTGGTGACCGTCGGCATCTGCGCCAGCGCTTATATTTCCGAAATCTGGCGCGGTGCCATCGCGGCTTTACCGAAAGGACAGGCGGAGGCCGCGGTCGCCATCGGCATGACGCCCGTCGACGTATGGACCCGGGTAGTCCTCCCACAAGCCGTGACGCTTTCGCTGCCGGCGTTGATCAATGAACTCATCTTGCTTGTGAAGGCGTCTTCGTTGGTTTCGGTCGTCGGTATTCTCGAAATCACTCGCGCCAGCCAGGCGCAGGCCGCCACCACCTTCCGTCCGCTTGAAGTCTATATAGCGGCGGCCTGCATCTATCTTCTGATCAATCTGTGCCTGGCGGCGCTGGGACGTTATCTCGAACACAGGACAGCCGTCTAATGGAATGGAGCGTTCTGCAGCAATACGGCCCCTCGCTGCTGAAGGGCTTTGGCAATACCATCCTATGCTGGGCGCTTGGCACGGTCTTCGGCATGGCGCTTGGCCTCGTCATTGCGCTCATTCAACGCTATGCGCCACGCTGGGTGACATGGATCGTCCAGGTCTATATCGAAGTGATCCGCGGCACGCCCTTCCTCGTCCAGTTGTTCGTGCTTTACTATGGCGGCCCACTCGTCGGCCTGCGCCTTGACGCGCTGCCTGCAGGCCTGCTGGGTCTGACGATCTATGGCAGTCCCTACTTCGCGGAGATATTTCGTTCGGGCTTCCGCGCCGTACCCGATGGCCAGATCGAGGCGGCCCGTGCGATCGGCATGTCCGAATCGGATATCGTGCGACGAATCCTACTGCCTCTGGGCCTGGTCTCTGCTCYGCCAGCGCTGGTGAACTTCTCGATTATCCTCACCAAGGAAACGGTCATTCTGTCGATTATAACTGTTCCCGAACTGCTGTATCAGGTGCAGCGCATGTCCRCCGAAACCTTCCGCTACGTGGAGGCAAACCTGGTACTGGCGTTGTTCTTCTGGGGTCTGGTCGAGACGATCTCGCGCGTCGGACTCAGATTGGAAGCGCGCATCACGAAACATCTGATCGAAAGGGCGTAAGATGGTTGCTGCGTCATCAGTCGAAATGCGCAAGGTCAACAAGTACTACGGCAAGTTTCAAGCGTTGAAAGACATCGATCTATCGATACCGCCGGGCAAGGTCACCTGTCTCATTGGCCCTTCGGGTTCGGGAAAGTCGACCCTTCTTCGCTGCATAAATTTCCTCGAAGAGTATGATTCCGGTGAAGTCCGCATTGACGGTCAGCTTATCGGCTATGATGCGCCTAACAAGAAGATGTCGGGCCGCAGGCTCCGCGAGATGCGCCGATCGATCGGCATGGTGTTCCAGCAGTTCAACCTCTGGCCGCACATGACCGCCAAGGAGAATGTGGCTGAGGGGTTGATCCGCGTGCGCCGAATATCGAAAGCCGATGCGGATCGGCGTGCCAGCGAGGCGCTGGCCAAGGTTGGGCTGGCAGACAAGAGCGCAAGCCATCCATCGCGGCTTTCCGGCGGTCAGCAACAGCGCGTTGCAATTGCCCGCGCAATCGCCATGGAACCCAAGCTGATGCTTTTCGATGAGCCGACATCCGCGCTTGACCCGGAACTTGTGGGTGAGGTGCTGAGCGTAATGAGGACGTTGGCTGGCGAGGGGATGACGATGGTGGTTGTAACGCATGAAATGGGTTTCGCTGCCCATGTTGCGGATCAGGTGGGCTTCATGGAAAAAGGCGAACTGGTCAGCGTGGACAGCCCCGATCGCATCCTGCATCGTCCCGAGGACGCGCGTATTCAGTCGTTCCTGCGTACCTATCACGAGCGCAACAGCTTCTAAGTCAACGAGCGTTAGGGCTTCCCAGTTGTGACTGATGCGTTGGCGCAAAGCGGTATTTCGTTTTTGTGAGAAAGTTTAGCTAGCCTCAAATCACCCTGAATGAATCGCCCACAACGTGGATGACCTGATCATCGTTGAGGCCGACGCACATCGTCCCGTTCCCCTCAAACGCGTTGTAGGTTTTCTGAACCAAAGTGCTGAAGCTGGCATGATCCATGTGCGGCAGGATCGAAAAACTCACCAGGTTGAGACCAATATCGTTGTTTTGCTCCGCCTTTGATCGGTCGTCCAGGGCGTCCGCGTAACCGATGTCCGGTGTCACGACAATCGAGCCGGCGMTTGAGCCGATATAGACCAGTCCTTCCCTGATCCGTTCGCGCACGTGATCAAAGAAGCCGCTTTTACGCATTTGGTCGAGGAGGTAGAAAGTGTTACCTCCACTCATGTAAACGGCACTGACCTTCCCGAGAGCGGCCTTCACCTTATCCGCCGACTTGCCAACGAGATCATAATCAATAACCTCGAAGCCGATTTCTTCAAATGGGCGGTAGTGGCCCTCGTAATCCGGCTTCCATCCTTCGCCGTAAGCCGCAGTGGGAACGATCATAAGTTTCGTGCCCGCAAATCTGTTCGCAAGGATCGAACGGATTTTTGGAAATCCTGAGGTGAGCTCCGAGGCGAGCAATAGTTCCTGCGATTTCATAAACCTTTGATGAATCGCTGGGCCAAAGATGTCAACATCGGCACTATTGCCGTGGGCGCTTCGGTGGTTGTCTCGTAATGGCAATCGGACAGTCGCCTTCCTGTTCGCATGTGCGAAACAGCGCTTCTTTCGAAGTAAAATGTCAAAAAAGTATCAGTCATGTGGCTCTACCGTAGTAGCCTTCGGGCTATATGACGGCTAGGTTTCAACCGCGCTTGTGAAAATGCTTCTGGGAGGAGGCGTCCGGTTAGGACCGCAAGTTTGAGAGGCGCAGGGAGGAGATTCAAGTGAATCCAGATTTGGAAGTAGTCCAGATCGGTCGTGGTGAGTCGTTCAAGGCTTGGGAGCACGGCTATCCCTTCCACACCGTACGCTGGCACTTTCATCCAGAATACGAAATACATCACGTCGTCGCGACAAGCGGGCGATATTTCGTAGGCGACTTCATCGGTGAGTTCGAACCAGGCAACCTGGTTCTCACCGGCCCCAATTTGCCGCATAACTGGGTAAGCAACATCCCTGCCGGCACCTGCATACCCTTGCGGGGCAGGGTGGTGCAATTCAACGAAGCGTTCATAACGGACGCCACCAACGTATTTCCCGAGCTGGCGGCGTGCCTGCCCATGTTGGAGCTCAGTCGGCGCGGAGCGCTGTTTTCTGCAGGTACGGCAAGCGCAGTCGGACCAATGCTGAAGGAACTTGTAGCAGCCAAAGGCTTGCGGCGCATTGAACTCTTTATCGGGGTGTTGAATGCAATGAGTTCTGCCGTGGGAACGCGTTCGCTGGCAAGCTCGCGATACATGCCTGATCCGTCTGGATTCATGTCGGCTGGCGTCAACCAGGCTCTTTTGTACATCAACAGCCACTTAACCGAACCCTTCAGCGAGGGGGATCTCGCTGGCCTGACGGGACAAAGCGCCAGTGCTTTCTCGCGCAGTTTTCGCCGCCACACGGGCATGGCGCTGGTCCAGTACGTCAATCGGCTGCGAATTAATTTCGCGTGTCATCTGCTGATGAGCGAGCCCGCGATGACCATTACCGACATCTGTTTCGCATCTGGCTTCAACAATATTTCCAACTTCAATCGCCATTTCCTGGCGCAAAAGGGGATGGCCCCTTCCCGCTTCAAAACATTGTTGGCACAGAACGTCAGAGCGGTAGAGGCCGCATAGGAGGAGGAAAGGGAGGACGAAAAATCAGCAGAAGTACGGAGCGCAGCTGCGCGCCGTAGGGATTGCTTTGCCAATTTTCTGGATGGCAAAGGCAGGTCATAGCCCAATGGCCAATCAAAACGGGATTAGAACCGAAACGGGAAGGCAAGACACTAGTCATCAAACGATAAGGGAGAAATTCAATGACGCGAACTGCTATCAAAATGACCGGAGCCGCAGCGCTTGTCGCGGGTCTTCTGGGAGGAACATCGGCATTTGCCCAGTCAGGTGCTACAGTCGCCTTTCTCATGCCGGACCAAGCATCCACACGATATGAGGAGCACGACGCTCCCGGATTCATTGCAGAAATGAAAAAACTATGCGCTGACTGCAAGGTTGTTTACCAGAACGCCGACGCGGACGCTTCGCGTCAGCAGCAGCAATTTAACTCCGTCGTGTCGCAAGGCGCGAAGGTCATTGTGCTCGATCCCGTCGATTCTACGGCCGCTGCATCGCTGGTCAAGCAGGCCCAAGCGCAAGGCATCAAGGTCATTGCTTACGACCGGCCCATTCCGGACGCAAAGGCCGACTTCTACGTTTCGTTCAACAATGAAGGCATCGGCAAGGCGATCGCCGATTCACTGGTCGAGCATCTGAAGGCAAAGGGGGTGGCTGCTGCGAGCGGCGGCGTGCTGCAGATCAACGGCTCCCCGACCGACGCTGCGGCGGGACTGATCAAAAAGGGTATTCATGCCGGTCTGGACAACAGCGGTTATAAAATCCTGGCTGAATACGACACGCCGGAATGGGCCCCGCCAAAGGCGCAGCAATGGACGAGCGGACAAGTCACACGCTTCGGAAAGAAAATCGTGGGGATTGTCGCGGCAAACGACGGAACCGGCGGTGGGGCGATCGCAGCGTTGAAGGCAGCTGGTGTGGATCCGGTTCCGCCGGTAACCGGCAACGACGCGACGATTGCAGCGCTCCAGCTGATCATCTCTGGGGACCAGTACAACACGATTTCCAAGCCCAGCGAAATCGTCGCGGCTGCAGCAGCCAACGCTGCAGTGAAATTGCTTGCAGGCGAGACGCCAAAGGCTGACGTCACTTTGTACGACACCCCGTCTCAGCTGTTCATTCCCGCCGTCGTTACGGCGGAGAACCTGAAAGCGGAGATCATCGACAAGAACATCATGAAAGCCGAACAGCTTTGCGTCGATCGCTATGCCGAGGGATGCAAAAAATTGGGCATTGGTGAATGAACTGACGAAGCGGAAGCTCCGGCCGCGGTGTTTGCGGCCGGAACTTCCCTTGTCCAGCCCTATTGGAAAGGCACGCCGCAAATGACCGAAACCATCGACCGAAAAACGCCTGCGGGCGAAATGGTGCTTAGCCTACGGGGCATCTCCAAGAGTTTTGGCGCTGTTTCGGCTCTCACCGACATTGATCTCGATGTCCATGCGGGCGAGGTCGTTGCCCTCGTCGGCGACAACGGAGCCGGGAAATCAACCTTGGTGAAGATACTCGCAGGCGTGCATCAACCGACAGCTGGAACGATCACCTTCCGCGGCCAAACCGTTACGATGACCGACCCGAGCGCAGCGCTCAACCTCGGCATCGCCACGGTGTTCCAGGACCTCGCGCTGTGCGAGAACCTGGACGTCGTCTCCAACATTTTTCTGGGACGCGAGCTTAAACCGATGCAGCTTGACGAAACGGCGATGGAAGTCAGGTCCTGGACGCTGCTGAACGAACTTTCCGCGCGAATCCCGAGCGTCCGCATTCCAATCGCGTCGCTTTCCGGGGGGCAGCGCCAAACCGTTGCAATCGCCAGGTCGCTACTGCTCGAACCGAAACTTATTCTCCTCGACGAGCCGACCGCGGCCCTGGGCGTAGCGCAGACCGCCGAAGTACTGAACCTGATCGAAAGAGTACGGGATCGCGGACTCGGCGTCATCATGATCAGCCACAACATGGAAGACGTCCGTGCCGTTGCCGACCGGATCGTCGTCCTGAGGCTCGGCCGTAACAATGGTGTGTTCTATCCTGATGCGACGAACCAAGAACTCGTCGGTGCAATCACCGGMGCAGTCGACAACTCTGTCACGCGGAGGGAAGAGCGGCGTCACGCCGAGCAGCAGCTTTCTGAAGGGGGACAGGCATGACGGGCAACGTCAAAGACAATGCGCTCCCAGCCGCAATGTTGGATCGCAGCGACGAGCGCCTGAAGCACGAAGCGGGTATTGGCGGTGCCTTTCGCGGCTTCATCGACCGCGTGCGGTCGGGCGACCTCGGTTCGCTTCCAGTCGTGGTCGGACTGGCACTGATATGGACAGTATTTGCCAGCCTTAATCCGATATTCCTGTCGAGCAACAACCTCGTCAACCTGCTGTTCGACTGCTCGACAGTCGGCGTCATCGCGCTCGGTATCGTGTGCGTGCTTATGGTAGGTGAGATCGATCTGTCTGTAGGATCGATCAGCGGCTTCGCCTCGGCCATTGTTGGCACGCTGTGGGTCAACCAAGGTTGGCCGGTTGCCCTGGCCATCCTCGCCGCGGTTGCCGTCGGTGGCCTCATCGGGTCGCTTTATGCGCTTTTATACAATCGCTTGGGCATGCCAAGCTTCGTCGCGACGCTTTCCGGTTTGCTGGCGGTATTGGGGATGCAGCTTTATATCCTCGGCTCCACCGGCTCGATCAACCTCCCGTATGGGTCAGCCATGGTCAATTTTGGGCAGATGTTGGTGATGCCCCGCCTTGTGGCCCATGTCCTCGCTGCGGTCCCTGGCGTGGTGATGCTCGCGACGGGAATTCGCACGATTTCTCGGCGCCGCGAAGCCAATTTATCCGCACCGTCGTTGGGAAGCATTGTCCTTCGCGCCGTTGCCACAACATTGGTGCTGGAGATCATCGTTCTCTACTTGAATCAGGATCGCGGTATTCCGTGGATGTTCGGTCTTTTCGTGGGACTGGTGATGTTGATGAACTATGCGTTGACGCGCACCCAGTGGGGCCGGTCAATGACAGCGGTAGGCGGAAACCGCGAGGCCGCTCGCCGTGCCGGCATCAACGTCCGGCGCATCTACGCCAGCGCCTTCGTGCTCTGCTCGATGTTGGCGGCACTCGGCGGCGTCCTTTCGGCGTCGCGCCTGGCGTCCGCAAGCCAGCAAGCCGGTACCGGCGACGTCAACCTCAATGCGATAGCAGCGGCTGTCATCGGTGGAACAAGTTTGTTCGGCGGACGGGGCAACGCCTACTCAGCGCTGCTCGGCATCATCGTGATCCAGTCGATCGCCAACGGCCTGACGCTTCTCGATCTGTCATCGTCTCTTCGGTACATGATCACGGGTGGTGTCCTTGCAATCGCCGTCATCGTCGACTCTTTGGCGCGCCGGTCGAGAGTTTCCCACGGTCGCGCATAATGCAACGTTCTCACAAGTAAGGTTTGCCATGAAACAGGAACTGTCAGGAAAGGTCGCAGCCATTACCGGCGCAGCCTCCGGAATCGGCCTCGAATGTGCCAAATATTTACTGCGCGAAGGGGTCAGTGTCGCCCTCGTTGACAGGGCAGAGGACACCTTGAACAAATTATGTTCCGACTTGGGACCACAAGCCCATCCCGTTGTCGTCGACCTGACGAAGCCGGCCGAAGTTTCGACAATGCTGCCGCGTATCCTGGAGAAGTTCGGGCATCTCGATATCTTCCACGCCAATGCCGGCTCTTATGTGGGCGGGGAAGTTGTGGATGGAGACCCGGACGTCTGGGACCGAATGCTCAACCTCAACATCAACGCTGCATTCCGATCGGTCCAAGCCGTTCTGCCTCATATGGTTGAGCGCAAAACTGGCGATATCATCATGACCAGCTCCATTGCGGGCCTCGTTCCGGTTGTAGGGGAGCCGATCTACACGGCATCAAAATATGCGGTGCAAGCATTCGTCCATACGGTTCGACGCCAAGTGGCAAAGCACGGAATCCGGGTGGGTGCAGTAGCGCCAGGCCCGGTCATTACCGCTTTGATCAGCGACTGGCCTAAAGAAAAGCTTGATGACGCGATCGCGGCGGGAGGGCTGATGGAAGCAAGCGAAGTGGCGGAGGCAGTGCTGTTCATGTTGTCCAGACCGCGCAACGTAACCATCCGCGATTTGGTCATTCTGCCCTTCAGTTCGGACTTGTGAAGATGGCCGCCCACTTCATCGGTGTCGACGTCGGAACGGGCAGCGCTCGCGCGGGGGTCTTTGACGAGAACGGCACTCTGCTGGCCGTGGCGAAGCGCCCGATCAACATCTGGCAAGAGGCAGGCGACGTCGTCGAGCAATCGAGCGAAGATATCTGGAGTGCAGTGTCGGCAAGCGTGAGGGAGGCAGTGGCGGCTTCCGGCGTCGACACGGCCGACATCCGCGGTCTGGGATTCGACGCCACATGTTCGCTCGTCGCCGTCGCAGCCGATGGCACCCCGGTTGCGGTCGGAAGCTCAGGCGATCCGAGGCGAAACATCATTGTCTGGATGGACCACCGCGCCGCTGGCGAAGCAGAAGAGATCAACGCCGGCGGGCACGAAGTCCTGAAATACGTAGGTGGTCGTATCTCACCCGAAATGGAGACGCCGAAACTTTTGTGGTTGAAGCGCAATCTTCCGGACTCTTTTGCTGCCGCCGAGCACTTTTTCGACCTCGCCGATTATCTGACATGGCGGGCAACCGGCTCGTTGACGCGCTCCACCTGCACAGTCACGTGCAAATGGACCTATCTTGCCCACGAAAATCGTTGGGACTCGGACTATTTCAACAAGATCGGTCTGGAGGAACTGGTTGCGGAGCGTTTCGCCAGAATTGGAACGGAGATCGCGCAGCCGGGTACACGGCTGGCTTCCGGTTTGACTGAAACGGCCGTTGCGGAGCTGGGATTGCATCCGAGGACCGCCGTCGCCGCATCTCTGATCGATGCGCATGCCGGCGGCCTCGGGACTTTGGGAGCGGCCGGAGAAGGGGTGACCTCGGACATCGGCCGCCGCATTGCCTACGTATTCGGCACTTCGGCGTGTTCCATGGCGTCCAGTCGAGAGCCCGTTTTCGTAGATGGCGTCTGGGGGCCATACTTTTCCGCCATGATCCCCGATCTATGGCTCAACGAAGGCGGACAGTCGGCCGCCGGTGCTGCGATCGACCACCTGGTGGCCATGCATCCAGCGTCGGCATCGGCCGCAGGGCTTGCCGAAGCGGCCGGGACATCGCTTGTCGGTTGGCTCGACGCAGAGGCGTCCAAAATGTGCAGCAACTCAGAGGATGTTATGGCTCTGGCTCATCGGATCCATGTGGTTCCGGAATTTCTTGGCAACAGATCGCCAAACGCCGATCCGGATTCACGCGCAGTCATAGCAGGTTTGAGCCTCGATGCGGGAATACCCGACCTCGTGGCATTGTACATCGCCGGGCTCTGCGGCATAGGTTATGGGCTTAAACAGCTCCTGGTCAAACTGCGCGAAGATGGAATTCCGATCGACCTCATCATGGCAAGCGGTGGCGCGGCGCAAAGCGACCTCGTTAGGCAGTTGTTGGCCGACGCTACAGGTGTCCGGGTGGCGGTCATTGACAACCCTGAGCCTGTTCTGCTCGGCTCGGCCATGCTGGCCGCGGTAGCTTCTGGTCATCGCGCGAACTTGGCCGATGCGATGACTGCCATGTCAAGGATATCGAGTGTCTTCGAGCCCTCTCAAGGCACACTCAAGAAGCTCCACGAAATACGCTATAGCATCTTCAAAAAGCTCCAGTCGGTCGATCGGGAGATAAGGACGGAGCTGCGGATGGGATTGCAGCCGTAGAGCTCGAACTTTACTCGGCGTGCCAGCTATCTTATCGCTTGGTGGGATGTGAATTTATCACTCCGGAGGAGTATCATGACAAATCAGCTTAAACATGCCCCGGATTTTGGCCTTGCAGGAAAAGTGACTTTGGTGACCGGCGCATCTCGCGGGATAGGCAGAGCTTGCGCCCTCGCGTGCGCTGCCGCAGGCTCCGATATTGTTCTTGGATTGCGTAACGTTGCTGCGTCCAAGGAACTGATTGAGGAAATAGAAGGTTTGGGAAGGAAAGTCCTTCCCGTCCAGCTGGATATTTCAGAACGAGATCAGATAGAGACGTCCATCGCCAAAGCGATTGAGAGGTTCGGACGGATCGATGTTCTTGTGAACAATGTTGGCGTCGCACCCGGTGATCTTGCAGAGCGTGTTGCTGAGGCAGATGTGGATGAGATTCTCCAGGTGAACATCAAGGGCACCTTCCTAATGACGCAAACCGTTGCCCGGCAGATGATTGCACAACAGGCAGGCCGCATCATAAGCATAAGCTCCCAAGCTGGTACGGTGACGCTTCGCGGCGAGGCAATCTATTGTATGAGCAAGTCCGCCATAAATCATCTGATGCGTTGTCTCGCAGCTGAGTGGGCGCAGCACGGTATCACCGTCAACACTGTCGCGCCGACATTCGTATGGACCGATGGAACGAGGCCCGCACTGGCTGATAAAGACTTCTATGACAGGACACTTGCACATATTCCCATGGGCCGGATCGGCGAAACGAAGGATGTCGTGGGTGCCGTCGTATTTCTGGCGTCTCCGGCAGCCTCCCTCATCACGGGACTGAATTTGCTGGTCGACGGCGGATGGTCCGTATCATCGAAATAACCGCGGCAAATACCAATCTGGAGTTTACAAATGCTGTTGACCGATTTTGGCGCAAAGCGGACCGTAGCAGCCTATTCGAGGAGGTTCTTCGTTCCGAAAATCGCATAGCGTCTCCTATGGAACCGGATCCGCTCAGGATGTTGACGCCAGCTCTGAGAATCGGCCGTCACTACTCATCCGCTGCCCAGTTTTGTCGCCTTGAACTTCGACTTCGGCTTCGGGATCCGGTATGTGCGGTCGGAATTATGTTTGAAGGGTATCGTGAGCATCCAGTTTGACTGAAGCCGCCCTAATATCAGCTGTTGTTCTACACTCTGTGAGCGATTTTCGGTGTCGATGCACCAAGCCCCGGGCAATGATCGATTCCCACTTGACAAGGATTGCTTGCCCGTATTTTAATCATGCCTTCAGATTGAGCATAGCTTCTGCAATCACATGACTTTCGATGGTCGCCGGGCAGTTTCGCCCCATGACGCCCCGTCTTAGATGGGAGCAAGCGTCGTGGGGTTTTTCGTATTGGCAGGTTAATGGACGCGGTAAAAATCGGCATTCTTTATTCGACTACGGGACCCTATGGCGCGATGGGGCGTGAATCCCGCGACGGCGCCGAATTTGCGATCGAAGAGTTGGGCGCTGCGCATGGCGATTTGATCCAGCCAATTTTCATCGATCCTCATGGCACAATCCCGGAATATCTCGAAGGCGCACGTTCAATGCTGCGCGATTCCGGTTGCCGCCACATCGTTGGAACGATCACGTCTCTGGCGCGCAAGGAAGTCATTCCGCTTGTCGAAAAACATGATGGTCTGCTTTGGTATATGTGCCCCTATGAGGGCTTCGAAGCCAATGAGAACGTCATCTATACCGGCGCTTGTCCCAATCAGCATCTTATCCCCCTGTTCGAGTATCTCCTTCCCCGCTATGGCAAGCGGCCTTACCTCGTCGGCGCCAATTATGTCTGGGGTTGGGAGATGAATAGGCTCTCGCGTGAACTGATCAACGAGTCGGAGGGTGAGATTCTTGGCGAGCGCTATTTGCCGTTCGAAGAAACGGCGGTTGAACGCATCGTCAATGAAATCGAACAGCGCAGGCCAAGTTTCGTCCTCAGTAATCTTATTGGTCCGGCAAGCTATGCTTTCCTGAAAGCTTTCAAGCAGCTTGGAGATCGCGACCCGGCCTTCAAGCCCGAGAACTGCCCCGTTGTCAGTTGCGATCTGACGGAATGCGAACTCGGCGAAGTCGGTCGCGGCGTTGCTACGGGACAATTGTCGGCAGCTTCGTACTTCGACAGCCTTAATTCGCCCGAAAATCTGGCGTTCAAGGCGCGCCTCGCAAAGCGCTTCGGGACGGAGCGGCGCATTTCCAATTTCTTCGCCAGCGCTTATTCGGCTGTAAAAATGTGCGGTGAAACCATTCTGGCCGCAGGAACGGACGAGCCACAAATCGTTCGCCGCAGATTGTCGGGAGCACCCCTGTCGACAGTACATGGCACTATTCGGATCGATGGCGAAACCAATCATGCGGCGCTGCCATTTCATCTCGGCCGCATCACCGCCGATAACGGTTTCGATATCATCGCCTCGCAACCTGCAATCGCAGCTGACCCCTATCTGACCGGACGCCGTAGGCGCTCAGCACCGAAATTGCGGATCGTGTCATGAGGGAAACGCCGAACTTCACCGGTTGGCGCGTCACGGTCTTGCATCGTCCGGAAGCTGCAACGGAGCGGTTATCGCGGCAGTTGAAGCTGTTGGGTTTCCACGTGACAATCCAATGGACCCCTCTCGATGCCGACGAACTGCCAGACGTAATTCTGGTTGATGCGGATCAGGGATGGAACGACCTTCTGCCTTGGAGCGGCGCCAGCGCACCCCGGCCAGTTGTCGCACTTCTCGGATCGGAAGCGCCGGGCCGCATCGCCTGGCTAATGGAAAACGGTTCTTGCACGATCATATCCAAGCCGATTACTGCGTCTGCGATCTATCCTGCACTCGTTATGGCAGTGAGCATCCACAAGGAGCGTGAAGCGGTTCGCAACAGACTGTTGCACCTCGAAGAGCGTATTCGCCTCCGCCCATTGGTTCATGCCGCGGTACAGAAAATCATGGCGGCCCGCCAGATTGACGAAGAGCATGCCTACAGCATCTTGCGCAACTGCGCGATGCAGAGGCGAGTCCCTATGGAACAGGTCGCCGCCTCGATTATCGGCGGCGCAGAGCCCCTACCGGAGGCCGGTTGATGGTCGTACTAAAAGCCATGTTGCGCCAGCCGTCAGCGCTTTTCGGGCTCATCGTCGTTGTGGTGGTTGTGGCAATGGCAATCGCAGCGCCCCTTATCGCGCCCTATAGTCCCGATAATCAGATGTTCGACGGACTGACGCTTGAAGGGGCTCCCATGCCGCCAAGCGAACAGTTTCTGCTTGGAACAGATACGTTGGGGCGCGATCTGTTTTCGCGACTGCTTTTCGGTGGGCGCACATCATTGGTCATCGGTCTGGTTGCGAACGGAATTGCCGTGGCGATCGGATTGTTCATTGGCATTCTCTCCGGGTATCTGCGCGGCTTCGTTGGCGGGCTGCTCATGCGCTTCACAGATTTGATGATGGCGTTTCCCGCCCTTTTGCTTGCAATCGTGCTTGCCGCCCTGCTCCGCCCCAGTCTGTGGATCGTCGCGATGGTTATTGCGCTGGTGAATTGGGTGCAGGTGGCGCGCATCGTCTATACGGAAACACGAGGCCTGGTCGAACGGGATTTCATACTCGCGGAGCGTTCGCTCGGTGCTGGACATTTCCGCATTTTGTTCATGCACATTCTCCCGCATCTGATGCCCACTGCCATCGTCTGGGGAACGCTCGGCATAGCGACGACGGTGCTTCTGGAAGCGACGTTGTCATTTCTTGGCATAGGGGTGCAGCCGCCGCAGCCGTCCTGGGGCAACATCATCTTCGAAAGCCAAAGCTATTTCCAGGCGGCGCCATGGCTCGTGTTCTTTCCTGGCGCAATCATCCTTTTGACGGCGCTTTCATTCAATCTCGTCGGTGATGCGTTGCGCGACATTCTCGATCCGACGCAGCGGGGGCGTGGCTGATATGGCACTCCTTGTCCTGCGCCGCCTTGTGCAAACCGCTTTGATCTTGCTTGGTGTGGCGGCGATCACCTTCCTGCTGCTTTATGCTTTGCCTGCCGACCCGGCACGGATGATCGCTGGTCGCAGTGCGACCGCACAGACGGTTGCCAATATCCGCCGCGAACTTGGTCTGGACCAACCGCTGCTGGTGCAGTTCTGGGCCTATCTGCTGGGTATCCTGCACGGCGATCTTGGGCGCTCCTATGCGCAGAAGACAGATGTTGGCGCTCTAATCGCAGCCCGTATCCCAGCCACACTTGTTCTGATGGCGGCGGGAATTCTGGTCGAAGTCTTGCTCGGCCTCACGTTCGGCATCATTGCGGCGCTCCGCCGTGGCGGGCCCGTCGACAGGGTCGTCATGATGGCGTCATTTGTCGGTGTTTCCGCTCCGCAATTCGTCGTTGCTCTGCTGCTTCTTTACATTTTTGCGGTGACGCTTGGCTGGTTCCCGATGAGCGGTTTCGGGACGCCGGCTCATGTGGTTCTCCCTGCGGCAACGCTCGGTATCCTTGGCGCGGGATGGTACGCCCGCATGGTCCGTTCGGCCATGATCGATGTGCTCAATCAGGATTATGTCAGGACTGCCCGCGCAAAGGGACTGTCGTCCGCGCGCATCATCCTGCGGCACGCCTTACCCAATGCGCTGTTGCCCATCATTGCGATGATCGGAATCGATATCGGCCAGTTCATGGGCGGCGTTGTGGTTGTCGAGGCCGTTTACGGATGGCCAGGTATCGGCCAACTCGCCTGGCAGGCGATACAGCAGGTCGACATCCCGATAATCATGGGCGTGACGCTCGTTTCGGCACTCGCCATCGTTCTCGGC
>NZ_JBFUMG010000013.1:0-29399 GCF_054049495.1 Phyllobacterium sp. P5_D12
ATTTAAGACAACGCTGCAGATGCAGCGTTCAAAATCAGATGTGATTGCGTGCAATCGTCTCGCTAAAATCTCGCTCGAACACCGCATTGTCATTCTCGTATGCTTCGATGCGCCCGGTCAGATAGAAATTGTGCTTGTCAGACCGCATCGTCGTGAATGTTTCGGTGCGGATGCGCCAGTTGTCGCGCCCCGAAACTTCGGTCCAATGGGTCTCGCCATAGGCGGAAAGCGGATCGTCTGCGTTGATTTCCCAGCGCTCGCGCGCAACGCCGCCATGGATCAGTCCGTGATCCTTGTCCCGCGCTTCGCCGAAATCATCTTCAATCACCAGGCTGATCTTGCCTGTGACCTGATCATGTTCGATCGACCGGCTGTTGCCGCCGGTGCGCAAGGTTTCAAGCTGCCACGGCGACGCGGCTTCCGGCTCCGGAAAGCTCCATTCGTCACCTGTCGCCGGTTCCCGCGAAGGAACGCTGATCTGCCCGCCCTCTATCGTCAAGCTGACATTTTCCGGCGAGGGCCAGACCATCGGCCAATAGGACGACGAGACGGCCACCCGCAATGTGTGCCCGGCCGGCATGCGATAGGCGATATCGTCCAGCTTGAAGCTGGTGCCAATCGCTTCTCCGGGAACAAGCGGCTCCGCCTTGTCGTGCCCATTGCGATGGCAGAGATTGAATACACCATAGGTGATGCGCGTCGACGCGCCATCCGGATGCACATCGCAAAGCCGCACCGCAACCATGGCAACCGGCTTGTCGCTCGACAGTGTCAATTTGATCTCCGGCGCACCGACAATATCGATCGGCTCGTCCAGAACCGTGTCGTAGCAAACCGACAGCGCATCGTCGCGGCGCTGGTCGCCGGGCATTTCCGGTCCAAGCCAGATCGCGCAATATTCGCCGCCCATCATGCCGCAATCCTGCGGCGACGCCACGAGATGGGAAAAGCCGTCAGATGCCTTTGACGCGAGAGATTTGTCGGCCTGCAGACGCAGCACTTCGGGCGCAATCGTTTTGGATGGCCATTCCTGTTCTGCAATCCAATGACCCGGACGTTCCGTGTACCAGCTTTTAGGACGCACCGAATCCATCAGATAACCGCGATAGGCCGGATCGTTCTCGACACCGGTATCGATATCCTTGAGCCAGCGATCCCACCAGCGCAGCGCCTCCTGCAGGAAGCCGATGCGCGGTTCCGGCACGGCGAAATGCGGATATTTGTGCACCCAGGGACCGATGATGCCCTTGACCGGCGCGGTGATGCCCGCCATCAGCCGCGGTACGGCGTTCTTGTAGGCATCGCCCCAGCCGCCCACGGCGAGTGTCGCCGCCTTGATCGCCGAAAAGTCCTCGCAGACCGAACCGCGCTGCCAATAGGCGTCGCGCGTCTGATGGTTGAGCCAGACTGCTGGCAGGAAGGGCTCGTTGTCGAGCCGATCGAGCCACATATCGCGCCATTTCTCGCCAGCGAGTGCCGGGTCCGGCGCGCGCGACGAATAGGCGAGCATGGTTGCGCCCCAGCCGAGATTTTCGTTCAGCAGCAGGCCGCCCTTGTAGTGAATATCGTCGGCATAGCGGTCATCGGTCGAGCAGAGCGTGATGATCGCCTTCAGCGCTTCCGGTTGCAGCGCCGCCACCTGCAGCGAGTTGAAGCCGCCCCAGGATATGCCCATCATGCCGACCTTCCCGGTCGACCAAGGCTGTTCGGCTATCCATTTGATCACCTCGCAGGCGTCGGCGAGTTCCTGCTCGGAATACTCATCCTCCATCAGCCCTTCGGAATCGCCATTGCCGCGCATGTCAACGCGCAGGCAGGCGTACCCATGGCCAGCGAAATAGGGATGAGTGAGGTTGTCCCGCGCGGTGGTGCCGTCGCGTTTGCGATAAGGGAGAAATTCGAGAATTGCAGGAACCGGGGTCTGCTCGGCACCGTCTGGCATCCAGACTCTCGCCGAAAGCCGGCAGCCGTCAGGCAGGATGATGCCCATATCGGCGTGCTCGTGGATATTATGCTGAAAAGTCTCGACTGTCCGCATTATCACCCTTCGCCTCGTCAAAGAGTCGGAAAATGGCGAATGCTCACCGGCTTTGCACCGCCGGTGATACGCGTCCCATTTTCTCGTCTTTTGCGAGGTGTTCCTTTTGCCCACACTATGCGCATCTGCTCAACGACACGCCTCTAACACTTGCGACATAAGTCCCGTCATTTGCGCCACGACCAGAAAACGCTCAACCAAGCTTCGACGGTATCAATCTCTCCACGCGCCGGAACAGCATGACGATGATACCCGTGATCACGAGATAGCCCGCCGCCAGCAAAAGCAGCGGTTCGTAGGTAAGAAACGTGTCCTGCCTGACGCGCGATGCAACCGAGTATAGATCGACGACAGTGATGGTCGCGACCAAAGGTGTCGATTTCAGCTGCAGCACGGCTTCGCCCGCCAGCGTCGGCAGCGCCCTGTGAATGGCTTGCGGCAGCCAGATACGGCGGAAGATCGTGAAGCGCGGCATGCCGAAAGCGCGCGCCGACTCCAGCTGCCCCTTGGGAACACCTGCAAAGGCCCCGCGCATCACTTCGCCCTCATAACCGGCGTAAGACAGCGTCAGGGCAAGGACAGCATAGGGCCACGCCTGCCGCAGGTAAGGCCAAAGCTCCGAACCCCGGATCCAGGGATATTGCGGAAACAGCGACCCGAGGCCGTAATAGAGCAGCCAAAGCTGGACGAGCAGCGGGGTACCGCGAATGACAGTGCAGAACGCACGCGCCGGAATGGCCAGGAACGCCGGGCCGGAAGCTTGCGCCAGACCAAGCGGCACCGCCAGCAGGAAACCAAGGACGACCGTCACGACCAGTATCCAGATCGTCCGCCACAGACCCTGCAAGATCAGACCGCCATATTGCGGCAGCCAATCCCAACGCATGAACAACGCCGCCGAAGCGACAAGCGCGATGCCGATAAGAATGAGCACGATGCGATGCGGCGGCAGCTTGCTTGCCAGACTGCTTGCGTCCTTTTCCTTGTGAATAGGAAAGGTCTCTATCGGAACTTCAATTTCGGTTTCGCCAAGTGCGTTAGACATTACCGCGCCTCCTTCACCGAAGGCATGCCGCGCCGCGCCCGTTTCTCAACCGATTCCAGAATGACACTGGAAAACAATGTAACGAACAGATAGAGCGCGCCGGCTGCGAGGTAGAACGTCATATAGGCTTTTGTCGTCCCGGCAGCCTGGCGCGTTTCCAATGTCAGTTCGCTGAAGCCAACGACTGCCAGCAGCGCTGTGTCCTTCGTCGAAATGAGCCAGAGATTGGCAAGTCCGGGCAACGCGTGCGGCAGCATGGCCGGCAGCGTGATGCGGCGCATCATCAGCACAGGCGACATGCCGTAGGCCCTCGCCGCTTCGATCTCGCCTTGCGGAATGGCCTTGATAGCGCCGCGCAGCACTTCCGTCGCATAGGCGCCCTGGACAAATCCCAGCACCACGATACCGGCAACGAGGCCGCTGATATCGACACGCTGATACCCCATCCCCTCAAGGATACGATTGATCAGGTCCGTTCCCGCGTAATAAAGCAGGATAATCATCACCAGCTCGGGAATTGCCCGCACCAGCGTCGTATAGATTGCCGCCAGATCGCGTGCGATCGGACCGCCATAGAGTTTCGCGTATGAGCCGAATGTTCCGATTATCAGGCCCATGCCGAACGCGCCGAAAGCGATCTGCAGCGACCGCACCAGCCCGCGCAAGAGATTGGCACCCCACCCTGGCGCAACAGGAGATAGAAGATCGAACATGCCGGTAATTCCGGCGGGTATAATCGATGCGTCGGCCAAGCCGTCCTCGATTCAGCGTCAAATGCAGGTTTCGAACAATAAAAAGGCCGGAGTTGGAAACCCAACGCCGGCCCAAACTCAATCAGCCGCCATACATGTCGATGGTGAAGTACTTCTTCGAAATTTCGTCATACTTCCCGTTGGCCCTGATTTCTTTGATCGCCGCGTTGAACTTTTCCTTCATCGCTGTGTCGCCCTTGCGTAGGCCAACGCCAACGCCCGGTCCGAGGATCTCCAGATCGTCGGCGACCTTGCCCTTGATGTCGCAGCAAGCCTTGCCTTCAGGGGTGTCAGCAAAGGTTTGCAGCGCCAGTCCATCGGCCTGGGTGGCGTCGATACGTCCGGCTGCCAGATCCTGGTTGGCCTCATCCTGAGTCTGATATTCCTTGATCTCGGCCGCAGTGTCAGCGAAATGCTTCTTCGCGTAGGCCTGGTGCACGGTCGAAACCTGCACGCCAAGGATCTTGCCCTTCAGACCTTCGGGTGTCGCGTCCATCTTCTCTTCCTTGGAGCCGAGAATCAACGTCGGGGTATTGTAGTACTTGTCCGAAAAATCGATCGTCTTCTCGCGTTCCGCGGTGATCGACATCGAAGCTGCAATGATGTCGATCTTCTTCGTCGTCAGCGCCGGAATGATACCGTCCCACGAAACCGGCGTGATGACGCAATCAAGCTTGGCCGCCTCGCACATTGCCATGGTGATGTCGATTTCCCAGCCCTGCCATTTGCCGGATGCATCGGGCGCCGCGAAAGGCGGATAGGGTTCGGCGGCAATGCCAACCTTGACCTGCTCGGCATTGGCTGCGCCAAGGCCGGCAACCACAAGCACAACGGCTGCTGCCGTTGTTTTCAGAAAAGACTTCATTCTCATCTCCATTGGTTCAACTGTTCCCCAGGGTTGCTCCCTGTATTGCTTTTAGTCACTTATGAAACAGTTCGGATAAACTGCTTCAAACGTTCAGATTTTGGCGATCCGAATAGTTGTTCCGGAGGCCCTTCCTCCTCGACGATTCCATTGTGCAGGTACATCACATGGCTCGCCACTTCACGGGCGAACTTCATCTCGTGGGTGACCAGCAACATCGTCCGGCCCTCTTTCGCGAGGTCGGCTATGACCTTCAGGACCTCGCCGACAAGCTCAGGGTCGAGCGCCGAGGTTGGCTCGTCGAACAGCATCACACGCGGCTGGATGGCCAGCGCCCGCGCAATTGCACCCCGCTGCTGCTGTCCACCGGACATATAGGCGGGATAGACATCGCGCTTGGCGGAAAGACCTACGCGCTCGAGAAGCTGCTCGCCGATGGCCATCGCTTCGTCGCGCTTCATGCCAAGCACGTGCACGGGCACCTCGATGACATTCTGGATCAGCGTCATGTGCTGCCACAGGTTGAAATTCTGGAATACCATGCCGAGCCGGCTGCGAATGCGCTCGATCTGGCGGCGATTGGCCGGAACCTGGCCGCCATGGCCGTCACTGACCATTTTGACATCTTCGCCATTGATGCGAATGACGCCGCTGGTGGGATTTTCAAGGAAATTGATGCAGCGCAGGAACGTCGACTTGCCCGAGCCACTGCCGCCGATCATAGCGACGACATCGCCGTCCTTGGCGGACATGGAAACGCCTTTGAGCACTTCAAGCGCGCCGAACCGCTTGTGCAGGTTCTCGATGTGGATAGCTTCAGCCTGTTCAGCCGCGCCCGGTTGGAGAGGGTCCGCCGCAACGGCTACATTCGCCGTCATTCCGGGATTCCCGCGCATAGCTGTCGTGCTTGCTCAATCATCAGTTATTCGATCCGCCTCTTTTGTCAGCAGGGGTCTTGATTGCCCGAATTTAGCCCATCACACCACTTGCGCTCTAATTATGCAAGCGTATAAATACACGGACCAGCAATTTTTCGAGAGCACCCCCAAAACATGACATTCGGTTCGCAGTCGATGGCCCTTCCCTTGAAACGCGTCATAATGCGCATGCCGGACAGGGTCATGGCCGGTGCCGAGCGTGACGTCTGGCACTATGGCCCGCAGTTCGATCCGCGCCGGGCGTCCGAACAGCACAAGGTCTTCGCCGATCTTGTCGCCCGGTCCGGTGCCGACATTACCTGGATACGCGATGGCAATGATGCGCTCTCGGATTCGATATTCACCCATGATCCCTCGCTCGTCACCGATAAAGGTGCCATCCTCCTGCGCATGGGCAAGAACCTGCGCCTCGATGAGCCCGATTTGCATCATGAAACCTACCGCGAGATGGATGTCCCTGTTCTTGGCCGCATCGAAGCGCCGGGCACCGTCGAAGGCGGCGATTGCGTATGGGTCGATAGCAATACCTTGGCGGTCGGGCGCGGTGTCCGCACCAATCAGTCCGGCATCGAACAGCTCTCAGCCATCCTGAAGCCTCTCGGCATCACTGTCCTTGGCTTCGATCTGCCGCTCTGGCATGGCGAAGAGGCCTGCCTGCATCTGATGTCGATCATTTCCCCATTGGCCGAGGATCTGGCGCTGGTGCACCTGCCACTGCTGCCTGCCGCCTTCTACCAGCTCCTGAAGGAGCGCGGCATCCGCCTCGTCGTGGCACCGGAAGAAGAGTTCGCCGCGAGCAACGGGCTTAACCTGAATGTTTTGCCGACTGCCCCTTACGAGGTGATCGCCGTCGCCGGTTTTGAAAAGACCAAGGCCGCCATGGAAGCCGCGGGCTGCACGGTCACCACATTCGAGGCCGATGCCCTGTGCATTGCCTGCGAGGGCGGCCCCACCTGCCTGACCCGGCCCGTCTGGCGCCAATGACGGAGTCCCGCTCTACCACACGCAAGAGCTTCCGCCGCGAGGGCGAAGACAAGCGCCGCGAGGATCTGATCGCGGCGACGCTCGAATGTGTGGCTGAGCGCGGCCTTGCCGGCGCGACTGTGCGCGAGATCGCTCTGCGCGCCGATGTGACCGCTGGTCTCATCCGCTATTACTTTCCGGCCAAGGACGATCTTATCGGCGCTGCCTATCGCGCCGTCATGAACCGCATGACCGTTCAGGCAAGCGATGCGCTGAAGAGTGCGGCCGATGATCCGCGTGACCGTCTCAATGCTTTCGTGAAGGCCAACCTCGGTCAGCCCATCATGGACCCCAACAATCTCTCCCTGTGGGCGGGATTCATTGGCATGGTTCACGCTGATCCCGCCATGGCTTTGGCGCACCGCGACGGCTATCTTGGTTTCCGCGACGAGCTGGAAGCGCTCATCCGCGAAGCGTTGCTGGCCGCGGGCAAGCCGGCTGAGCCAATGCATACCCGCCGCCACGCCATCGCCGTCAACGCGATTATCGACGGGCTATGGCTTGAAGGTTGTCTTGCGGGTGATATTTTTGCTGAAGGAGAGTTGGCCGAGACCGGTATAGCCGCTATCGAAGCCGTTCTTGCAATTTCTCTCAATCCTGAAAAAGGAGGCGCGATATGATGCGCTATGCGTCTGTCACCGACCGTCTCGCCGGACTCGGATCCGACAAATGGGCTGTCCATTTCCGCGCTCGCCAAATGAAGCAGGCGGGACACGAGATCATCGAATTGACCATCGGTGAGCCTGACATTCCGACGCCGACCGACATGATAGACGTCGCCGAACGGGCGATGCGCGCTGGCCGCACCGGCTATTCCAGCGGTCGCGGCGAACCGGCTTTGCTTGCCGCGCTTTCGGCGAAATACACCGCACGCACGGGACGCCAGATTGGTCCGGAAAACATCATGTGTTTCTCCGGCACGCAAACTGCCCTGTCGATGGTCATGATGGGACTTGCCGAGGAAGGCGACGAGATCATCACCGGCGATCCGCTCTACGCGACCTATGACGGCGTTGTACGTGCAACCGGCGCGACGCGTGTTTCCGTCCCGCTGCGGCCCGAAAAAGGTTTCCGCATGCAGGCCGCAGACCTTGAAAAGGTCATCACGCCTCGGTCGAAGGTTCTCCTGCTCAACACGCCGCACAATCCGACAGGCGCCGTACTCAGCGCCGCGGAGATAGCCGAAATCGGCGAGGTCTGCATCAGGCACAATCTCTGGATCGTGTCCGATGAAGTTTATGAACTGATGATCTACAACGGCACGTTCGCGTCGCCGCTGGACCGGGCGGAGCTTGCCGATCGCACCATTGCCGTGGCCTCCATCTCGAAATCACATGCCGCGCCGGGTTTCCGCAGCGGCTGGTGCATCGCCCCGCATGAATTTACGGAGCGCCTGCTGCCGCTGTCCGAATCCATGCTTTTCGGCGGACAGCCCTTCATTGCCGACATGACGGCCTATGCTCTCAGCCGCCCATCCACCGCGGCGGCCACGATGCGCGAGAGCTTTCTGCGCCGCGCCCAGCGCATTTCGGAGCGTCTGGATGGCCAGGCGGGCATCGTTGCCAAAATCCCGCATGCCGGCATGTTCATTCTTGCCGATATTCGCGCCACCGGTCTGTCCGGCCAGGAGTTCGCCATGCGCCTTCTCGAAGAGGAGCTCGTGGCGGTCATGCCGGGCGAATCCTTTGGCGACAACCTTGCCGGCTATCTTCGCATGAGCCTCAGCATTGCCGATGACAAGATCGACGACGCCTGCGCCGGCATCATCCGCCTCGCATCGCGCCTGCAACAACGGAAATCCGCATGACCACTGTTGGTGAAGCCCTCGTCCACCTGCTCGAATCCTATGATGTCGATACGGTTTTCGGCATTCCTGGCGTGCACACCATCGAACTCTATCGCGGCCTCGCCGGCTCGAGGATCCGCCACATCACGCCGCGCCATGAACAGGGCGCGGGCTTCATGGCCGATGGCTATGCACGAGCTACCGGTAGGCCCGGCGTTGCTTTCGTCATCACCGGCCCGGGCATCACCAATACGATAACCGCCATGGGCCAGGCCCGGGCCGACTCGATCCCCATGCTGGTCATCTCCGGCGTCAACCAGCRCGATTCGCTCGGCAAGGGCATGGGTTTCCTGCACGAACTGCCCAATCAGCGCGCCATGCTGCAGACTGTCGCGATGTTCTCGCATCGCATCGAGAAGCCCGACGAGCTGCCCATCGTTCTCGCCCGAGCCTTTGCCCTGTTTGCCTCGCGCCGTCCCGGTCCCGTCCATATCGAGATTCCGCTGGATGTGATGGCGCTGCCACTGGATGGTGCGGAACGCCTGTCCTACGATGCGCCGATCCCGCACGCATCGACTGAGACCATGGCGGAACTGACGCGTCTATGCCTCGGCGCTGAACGGCCGGTGATCCTGATCGGCGGCGGCGCCAGGGCTTCTGCCAGCGCCCTGCAGGCCCTGGCGGAAAAGCTCGACGCGCCGGTCATCGCGACGACCAATGCACGCGGCATCATGCATGCGCACCCCCTCCTCATACCTGCCGGCCCCAGTCTGAAGCCCTGCCGCGAACTACTAGGCAATAGCGATCTTGTCATCGCGATAGGCACGGAGATGGGCCCGACAGACTACGACATGTACGGCGATGGTGGTTTTCCTGAGCTGAAACGGCTTGTGCGCATCGATATCGACGCGGGACAGCTCGACCGCCATCCGACGTTCATGCCGATCGAAGCCTCGGCAAAGGAAACGGTGGAGGTACTCGCGGCCGCCTTGCCCGAGCGCCGCAACAGCAATTCAGGCGCGGAGCACGCAAGGCAGACGCGCGACGCCGCATGGGCTCATATCGGCCCGCGCTACCAAGGCATGGTGCGCTTCCTCGATACCTTGCGCGACACGCTGCCGGATTCGCTCATCGTCGGCGATTCCACGCAGGCCATCTATGCGGGCAATCTGTACTATGACCATGACCGCGTCGGCGGATATTTCAATGCCGCCACAGGGTTCGGTGCGCTTGGCTTTGGCCCGCCGGCCGCCATCGGCGCAGCGCTGGGAAAGCCGGAAACATCGACGATCTGCATCGTCGGCGATGGCGGCTTCCAGTTCGTACTCGGCGAACTCGGTGCGGCCGTCGATGAGCGTGTGCCTGTCATTTTCATTGTCTGGAACAATCAGGGCTATCAGGAAATCGAACGTGCCATGGTCGAGGTCGATATCGACCCGGTTGGCGTACGCCCATCAGCCCCCGACTATCTGAAAATCGCGGAGGCTTACGGCGTTCCGTCAAAGCGTCTGGACAATCTCGAAAAACTGCCTGCCGCCTTGCTCGAAGCCAAGGCGAGCGGAACGCCATATCTCATTGAAATCGATGAGAAACTGTTTGATTAGTCCAGTGCCCGGGAACTTACCCAAGAATTGATGGCGGCGTCGCAAAAAATCAAGCCCTTGCCGCATCCGGGCTTCTTGCCTGTCTGCCGTAAGCCTATCGTTGAAAAGCCTTTTCACACCAACAAAAACAAGGGAACACTGATGAAAGCATTATTGATGAGCGGCGTCATGGCGTTCGCGCTGCTCGGCGCCGCAGGCGGTGCATCGGCTGCCGAGTGCGGCAACGTCACCATCGCCAGCATGAACTGGCAGTCGGCGGAAGTACTCGCCAATCTCGACAAGATCATTCTCGAATCCGGCTATGGCTGTCAGGCTGAAATCATTCAGGGTGACACGATCCCGACGCTGACCTCCATGACGGAAAAGGGCCAGCCCGATATTGCCCCTGAAGGCTGGGTCGATTTCATGCGCGATATTATGGATAAGGCAGTTGCCGACGGCAAGCTCGTCTACGCCTCCAAGTCGCTCTCCGACGGAGGTGTACAGGGCTGGTGGATCCCGAAGTATCTCGCCGACGCTCATCCCGACATCAAGACCATCGATGACGCGCTGAAGCATCCAGAACTCTTCCCCGCACCCGAGGATCCCTCCAAGGGCGCCGTGTTCAACGGACCTGCCGGTTGGGGCGGCACTGTCGCAACCACACAGTTCTTCAAGGCCTATGATGCCGAAAAGAAGGGCTTCACGCTCGTCGATACGGGTTCTGCCGCCGGGCTTGATGGCGCGCTGGCAAAAGCCTACGAGCGCAAGGAAGGCTGGATCGGCTATTATTGGGAGCCGACTGCGCTCCTCGGCAAATATCCGATGGTGAAGCTCGACCACGGCGCGAAATTCGATGCCGCCGAATGGAAGCGCTGCAACACGGTTGCCGATTGCCCGGACCCAAAGAAGAACGATTGGKAAATCGCCGAAGTCGATACGGTCGTTACCAAGAAATTCAGCGAAACGTCCGGTCCTGCGATGGATTATCTCAAGGCCCGCTCGTGGGACAACAAGACTGTCAACACGCTTCTGGCCTGGATGACCGACAATCAGGCGACAGGGGAAGACGGCGCGAAATACTTCCTGAAGAACAATGAGCCTGTTTGGACGAAATGGGTCAGCGAAGACGCTGCCGAAAAGATCAAGGCCGCAATCAAGTAACGATGCCGGTCATCTCTCCCCTTGTGGGAGAGAAAGCGATTTCAGCATCTTAGCTTCTTCAGCTAAGTGCTAGAAATCGCCAGAGAGGGGATTTCAAACTCTCTACACTATCCCCTCTCTTGGATTTTCTAAGGATTTAGCGAGGGCTAAACCCAAGAAAATCCTTTCTCCCCCACAAGTGGGGAGATAGCCCCGCTAAAACCGTGTCGCGTATCTCAGCCCGTCATAAATCGCCGCGTGGATATTGCGGGCGTGCACGGCATCGCCGATCCGCAGCAGATCGAACTTGCCCTCGCCCCGTATGGGAAAGATCGCGCCGCCATTGACCAGCCGGTCGTAGTCCACGGCGCCGCCATTGCGCGACAATGGCTTCAACTCGCGGTAGAGATCATCGATCGGCAAAGTGCCGTGCTCGACCACCACCTGATCGACCACGCGCTCCTCGCGATACTCCGGCGCGAAATCCGAACCGAGCGTTGCGACAAGCTGGTTGCCGTTGCGGGTAACGCTGACAAGCCGCGTGTTGATCGTCACGCGCACGCCCGTTTCCTGAAAGGCGCGCATATAGGGCACATGGTTCATGCCGCCCATCTCCGGCGCGAAAAACCGTTCGGGACTGACAAGTTCCAGCTTTGAACCGGCCCGCGCGATCATTTCCGCCGCGCTCATGCCCTGGTGCCCGCCATTGTCGTCGTAGAGCAGCACGTTCTCGCCCGGCTTGACGGCACCTGCCAGAATATCCCAGCTTGAGACCACCAGATCATCGCCCGCCGTCAATGGCGGGTTTTGCGGCAGACCGCCTGTGGCGATAACCACGACATCAGGCTCGAGCCCCAGCACGTCGCCGGCTTCCGCCCAGACATTGTAGCGCAGTGAAACGCCGAGGCGCTCGAGTTCATCAAGGCGCCAATCGACGATGCCGATCATCTCCTTGCGCCGCGGGTTTTGCGATGCAAGCCGCACCTGCCCGCCCGCCTGATCCGATGCCTCCAGCACGGAGACCCGGTGCCCGCCCTCGGCGGCAACGCGCGCAGCCTCAAGCCCTGCCGGACCCGCACCAACAACCACCACATTGCGCGGCGTCTGCGCTTTCGCAATGACATGCGGCATGGTCTGCTCGCGCCCGGTTGCGGCATTGTGCACGCACAGCGCCTCGCCACCCTCGTAGATCCGGTCGAGACAATAGGTGGCGCCGACACAGGGCCGGATGCGATGTTCATCTCCCGCCATGATCTTGCGCACGATATGCGGATCGGCGAGATGCGCGCGCGTCATCCCGACCATATCGAGCTTGCCTTCGGCCACGGCGTGGCGGGCTGTCGCCACGTCGGCGATACGCGCCGCGTGAAAGGTCGGGAATTTCGTTAGCTGGCGAATTTCACCGGCAAAATCGAGATGCGGCGCGGACCGCATGCCCTGGATCGGGATAACCTCGTTCAGCGCCGCGTCCGTATCGATATGGCCACGAATGATGTTCAAGAAGTCGAACTTGCCGGAAGCCGCGATGCGCCGGGCGATCTCGACGCCCTCTTCCTTCGAAAGTCCCTGCTCCCAATCCTCGTCCGCCACCATGCGAATGCCGACGATGAAATCCGGTCCGACCGATTTGCGCACCGCATCGATCACCGCCCAGATGAAGCGCAGCCGATTGTCCAGCGAACCGCCATAGTCATCGTCGCGATGATTGGTGGCGGGCGACCAGAAACCATCCATCAGATGCCCATAGGCCTCGAACTCGATGCCATCGAGCCCTGCCGCCTGCATACGCTGTGCTGCAGAGGCATAATCGTCGATGATCCGCTCGATATCCCATTCCTCCGCTTCCTTCGGAAAGGCGCGGTGCGCAGGCTCCCGTATCGGGGAAGCCGAAACCACAGGCAGCCAGTCAGCCTTGTTCCAGCTTGTGCGACGGCCAAGATGCGTCAGCTGGATCATCACGGCAGCGCCGTGCTCATGGCAATCATCGCTGAGTTCGCGCAGCCACGGCACGATCTCGTCCTTGTAGGCATGGAGGTTGCCGAAGGCAGGCGGCGACTCGCGCGAGACGACCGCAGACCCCGCCGTCATCGTCAGCGCGATACCGCCCTTGGCCTTTTCGGTGTGATAGAGCCGGTAGCGCTCCTTCGGCATGCCGTCTTCCGAATAGGCAGGCTCGTGACTGGTCGACATGATGCGGTTCTTGAGCCGCAGATGTTTGAGCTGATAGGGCTGCAGCAGCGGATCGTCATGTGATGCCAATGGACCAGATTCCCTTTGTCCAGATTCCCTTAGTCTGGAATGATCCTAACCTTGTCGCGACCTATGGAGTTTCTCCCCCGCGACGTGTTCTGGTACGGAGCCGTCTCCGGCCAAAACTTTCGAGGCGCTCTTGTTACCGTAACGTACTTGATCCTTTGACAATCCCCAACGAAGAATAATCCATCAGGCCAGCCGACCAAGCTCGTTAATGCGTCTTCGCACGGCTACATCAGAGCATACGCACGCACGGCTCTATTACTTCTAAAAACTACAGCAATACGTCGCTTTGCTTTCGCCTGACCAACGGGAGGAACCACAATGGCAGACATGGACAATCCAAGTCGGCGCGATATCCTGCTGACAGGCGGATCTCTATTCGCAATGTCGGCAATCGGCGCTGTTGCGAACACAATAGTCAGCAAGACGGCGAACGCTCAGACTTCAGCCAAGAAACCCAACATCGTCGTCATCATGGCTGACGATATCGGCATCTGGAATATTGGTGCCTATAACCGCGGCATGATGGCCGGACGTACACCCAATCTCGACAAGCTCGCCGCTGAAGGGATGCTCTTCACCGACTATTATGCCGAAGCGAGCTGTACGGCGGGACGGGCAAACTTCATCACTGGCGAGCTGCCGGTCCGTACCGGCATGACCACAGTGGGCCAAGCTGGCTCGCCCATAGGTATACCAGCCGAGGCACCGACCATTGCGACTGTGCTGAAGTCCATGGGCTACGCTACAGGTCAGTTCGGCAAGAATCACCTCGGCGATCTCAATAAGTTCTTGCCGACCGTGCACGGCTTCGACGAGTTCTTCGGCTACCTCTATCATCTTGACGCGATGGAGGACCCGGCTCACCCCGGATATCCGCAGGAACTGCTAAATGTGGTCGGCCCACGCAACATGGTCCACTCCTGGGCTACGGATGTGGACGACCCGACGGAAATGCCGCGCTGGGGCAAAGTCGGGAAACAGAAGATCGAGGATGCCGGGACACTGTATCCCGAGCGGATGAAGACTATTGACGACGAAATTCGGGACCTTTCGTTCAAGTTCATCGACAAGGCCAAGTCTGACGGCAAACCCTTCTTCCTCTGGCTAAACCCGACGCGCATGCATATCGTCACCCATCTTTCGGAAAAATACGAGAGCATGCGCAATTCCGAGAATGGCTGGACCATCCACGAAGCCGGAATGGCCCAGCTTGACGACATCGTCGGTGCCACCATGCAAAAGATCAAGGATATGGGCGATGATGAAAATACCATCGTCATATTCACCACCGACAATGGCACCGAAAACTTCACCTGGCCGGATGGCGGGCAGACCCCATTTTACGGCGGCAAAGGCACCACCTTTGAAGGCGGCTTCCGCGCACCGGCTATGATCCGCTGGCCGGGCCACGTTCCGGCAGGCTCAATCGCAAATGGCTTGTTCTCCGGCCTCGACTGGTTTCCAACCCTCGTCGCTGCCGCCGGCGATCCAAACATCATTGTCGAGTTGAAGGCTGGCAAGGAACTCAACGGCCAGAACTACAAGGTTCATCTCGACGGCTATGACCAGACCAGCATGATCACCGGATCGGGTAAATCCAACCGTCATGAGATCTGGTATTTCGCCGAAAGCACACTCGGGGCAGCCCGCATCGACGACTATAAATATACCTTCAAGGAACAGCCGGGAGGCTGGCTCGGTGACACTGTGACCTTGGGTGCACCCACTGTTGTCAACCTGCGCCTGGATCCGTTCGAGCGCACGGCATTCTTCAAGGGCGGAAATAACGGCTCGCTCGAATACTTCGAATGGTACAAATTCGAGTTCTGGCGTTTCGTTCTTGTTCAGCAAAAGGTGGAGGTACTGGCGCAGACCGCCATCGATTTCCCGCCGATGCAGACTGGCGCCAGTTTTGGGCTAAGTGCCGTCAAGGCGCAGATTGCCGAAGCGATGCGCAAACAACACGGGCAATAGAATTCTTGATAATTGCTGGACGGTCGGTGGGCCGTTCAGCGTCAATCGTCCCTGCTGAGATATTCGCGAAATCTCCCTCATTTAGTTGCAGCCCCTGTTGAGGAAGAATTTTTCGACCGATTTGAGGGCGCTGCCGGAGTATTCCTGCGGATCCAGATCGGCTATCAAATCAGAGAACGCGAGATTTGCGTTGGGACTGTCGATATATCTCTGAAGCAGTGCGCAATGCTTGTTTTCCTTTACAACACGCAGAGCGATAGCTTCAAGAAACCCGATGCAAAAACCGTGTTTCAGCTCATCTTTCCTGTCTCTGCACATTGCCTGAAGTTTGGCGAAGGTCGGCTCGTCTGCAAGCGCAAGGTTACCCAAGCTCGCGCCAAGCACGAGAGTCAGGGCAGTAGCCGTTCCAATGATCCGACTGACCCTTCTACGCGCGCTTTTTCTTTTGCCGGCCTTCCCGGCATCGTGAACAACAGACGGCATTTTCTCCCTCCCGACTCCTGGGCAAATATCGTTTACCGCCTGCAGCGATCATCGCATGCATTGGCGACGCGAAGCGGCCAACCACCCGCAAAGCTGTCTCAAGCGCGATCTGAACCCCAGTTCAGGAAAAAGCCCACATCGCCGGGCATTCCGTTGGGGAAACTGATGATCATTGCCTTGAGCTTGAAACCCTGTGGCTTGGCAAGTTTCTGATAGCGATCATAAAACTCCTTTGCCTTGCCTTGCAGCGTTTGTGGCCAGTCTTTGTCGCCGCTGTTKATTGCGCGCCCGCTGTCCGAACAAAGATCCGATGAAAAGCTATAGACCATAGCCTCGAACTTACCCGCCTGGACAGCGTTCGCCACAAGCCGGCGAACCGCCAGAACGTCTGCTTCGCTGACATGGTTCTTGAGGAAATCTTCAGCAAAGTCGGCCGCCTTCTGCTCCTGGATTGCCTTTGCCTTCGCCTGCTTTTGATCTTCCTCCCTTGCACGTTTGATGACTTCATTGCGAATGTCCGCCGCGCTCGGGGGCATCGCGTTCAAATCTAAGGGTTCTTTCTTCTCTGGCATCTGCTTGATCCTTTCGTGGATGACGTTGTTTGATGGATATCGTCTTCAAAGCACGTCGGGGACCACGGCGGCCGTAGCCTCTGGCGCGACATAGTCGTTGGGCCGCTTTTGCCGTTTGCCGAGATTCGGCGCGTCAAACTTGACCCGTTCGTAGGGGATCGACTTGAGGATGTGCGAAATGCAGTTGATACGTGCTCGCTCCTTGTCGTCGGACGGCACAATCCACCACGGAGCAWYGCGGKTGTCMGTCAYCTTSAGCATCTCGTCGTAGGCGCGGGAATAGTCCCACCAGCGTTGATACGAYGTGACATCCATCGGACTGAGTTTCCACTGGCGCAAGGGATCGTCCATGCGGCGGCGGAACCGGCGCTCCTGCTCTTCCTCGCCGACGGTAAGGAAATACTTCAGTAGTATGATGCCGCTTTCAACGATCGCTGCCTCAAAGAATGGGGTGAGTTCAAGAAAGCGCCGCGCTGTCTTTTCGGAACTGAATCCCATGACCCGCTCAACGCCTGCGCGGTTGTACCAACTCCTGTCGAAGATGACGATCTCGCCCGCCGCGGGAAAATGTTGAACGTAGCGCTGCATGAAGATCTGCGATTTCTCCCGGTCGCTTGGCGTAGGAAGCGCAATGACGCGGAATACGCGCGGGCTCACCCGCTCCGTGATCCGCTTGATCATGCCGCCTTTTCCGGCCGCATCACGGCCCTCGAACAGGATGATGACGCGTGCGCCCGATTTCTTCACCCACGCCTGTAAATGCGCGAGCTCGATCTGAAGCTTTTTCATCTGCTTGTTGTAGCGGTCCTTGCCGAGCTTCTTGTGCTCGACATGCTCTTCTTCCCGCAATGTGTTGTCGTGTTTGTTCATCACATTATCCTCCCTCTGGTGTCTGCACTTGAAGTCCTGCTGGAGTTGCAACCGTCCCCTCGGAAAGTCTGTTCTGCCTGGCATCAAAGCCGCGTACTGCGTCCTCCACATCCTCGAAAACATGTTCAGGTCCAATGCGCTCCAGGAGACCGCTTCGTTCGAGCATCGTCTTCACCTCCGCGTGCAGTTCGGCGATGCCGAGTGTCATTCCGTCCGCCGCCAGATCGCCTCTGATATCATCGAGCATGGCAAGCGCGGTGCTGTCGATCTGGGCAATTGCACTGGCGTCGATAACGAACCAGCGGGTCCCGGCAGGTAAACCGGAGGCAATGGTTCTAATGCGCTCCCGAACGTAGTCGGCATTGAAAAACAACAGGCTGCCCTGGATTATATAGAGGGCGAGACCTGGGATCGGGCGGGCCCCGGGAAAGCGGTGCAGCTTGTAGAACCCATCACGATTGCTCATACGGCCGAGTAGAGCATCCCGCGGAAACATCATCTGACGCACGAGGTGGACCAGTGTTGCGGCGATAGCGATCACCACCCCAGCCAGTACACCGAAGCTTATGGCTCCCCACATTGTAATAAGCGCAAAAACGAACTCGGCGCGGCTGATACGCCAGATGTGTCTCAGCTCTGCGATATCGATCAGGCTGAGAGCAGCCGCTACCAGTATGGCACCGAGTGCGGGGATGGGAAGAATCCGCATTGCATCGCTGAAATAGAGTAGCGTCGCTATCAGCGCTCCAGCCGAGACAAGCCCTGCCACCTGAGATTTTCCACCTGTCGAAAAACAGATCGCCGTCCGGGAGTCCGAGACGCTGATCGGAAATGCTCCAAAGAGGCCAGCGGCAATGTTGCCCGCGCCCAGCCCGATCAGTTCCTGATTGGCGTCGACATGCTCACCGGAGCGTCCTGCGAAACTGCGGGCCGCAACAATGCCCGAGCCAAAACTGACCAGAAAAACGGCCGCTGCACCCAGCACAATTCGATCCAGTGGAAGTGCGGCTAAAGAAGGTACCGAGATGGATGGCAGCGCAAAGGGGATGTCCCCGACAACGGCAATGCCCATCTGCTGGAAATTGAAAAGTACCGACAGGATGGTCGAAACCACAACGACAATGACCGGACCGGGAACAGGCAGGCGCAAGGCCCTGACCACCTGCAAAAGAATGAACATGGACAACCCGAGCAGAAGCGAAGGCCAGTTTATGGCGGCGCGCTCGTTGATGAGTTCGAGGAATGGCGCTACGAGCCCGTCCGATTGAATCGACAGCCCTGTCAGACGGCCGATCTGTCCAACGATGATCGATACGGAAATACCGGCAAAGAAACCGACGAGGATCGGGCGCGAAAGAAACGTTGCCACAACGCCGAGACGCAAAAGACGTGCTGCCAGACATATCGCGCCGACAACGAGGGCGATCAGCGATGCAACCATGGCACGGTCTACCGCTGCGTCCGCCGGCAGGGAGACGACGATCGATGTTACGGCGGCCGCCAGCACGGTCATGGTTGCCGCGTCTGGCCCGACTATCAGGATCCTGGAAGGACCGAACAGCGCGTAACCTATCGGAGCCGCTATGCTTGCATAGAGTCCCGTTTCCAGAGGCAAGCCCACGATCGCCGGGTAGGCAATGGCACTTGGCAAGCCAACTGCGGCGACCGCGAGCCCGGCCGATATATCGCTCGGTAGCCAACTGGCTCGATATCCCCTCAGGCTCCTGAAAACGGGGATGGACAAGGTCATGGCTTGGACCTCTGGCTCGTGGCGACTATCATTGTCGGTGCTCCAGGAAACGCTTCCGATCCAACTGCTCTTTCGCAGTTTCAACGGCGCAACTATAGTCTGCGCAGATCTGACGTTCCCTTAGCTTCATTCATGTGTATCGGGGGAGCAAGTACGTTACGGTAACAACCTTGCATTGGCGTCCGCGATACCCGTCGCGTTAGTCGGGTAAAACGCAAAATGGCGGCACATGGCCGCCATTTTTTGCAATACAATCATCACTCTATGGAGTGAGAATGGTGCGGTCGAGAAGACTCGAACTTCCACGTCTTGCGACACAGCGACCTCAACGCTGCGCGTCTACCAATTCCGCCACGACCGCACTGTGGTAGAAGCCGAACATGTCGGCTTGGCGCTAGTAGCAAATAGGTTTCAGCTAAACAAGCCCTATCGTCGACTATCGCAATTGTTTTTCGTCAATGCGGTCGAAACACGCCCAAGCTGCATCTTACTGGAAATTGCCTGCGAAAAGGTCCATATCCGGCGCACCCATTCCGAACGTCGTCAAATGTTCGGCGCAGGCAACCACAACCGGATATGAAATTCGCATCATGAAGACCAACCGCGACGATCTCGCCCCCGCATTCCTCGCCCGGGACTTGTCGCCCCCCGTCGAATGGCTGATCGCCGATGGCCTCACCGATTATGATGCGGCGCTTGCCTTCATGGAGAGCCGCGTTGCGGCGATCAGGGACGGCACGGCGCGCGAGCTCGTCTGGCTCGTCGAGCACCCGCCGCTCTATACGGCCGGCACAAGCGCCAAGGCGGGTGATCTCCTCGTCTCCGACAGGTTTCCCGTTTACGCGACCGGTCGCGGCGGCGAATACACCTATCATGGCCCGGGCCAGCGCGTTGCCTACGTGATGCTCGATCTGAAGCGGCGCCGCGAGGATATCCGCGCCTTCGTCACCGCGCTGGAGCAATGGATCATCGCCACCCTCGCCGCGTTCAACGTCCGGGGCGAGCGGCGCGAGGATCGCGTCGGCGTCTGGGTAATGCGGCCGGAGCGGCCTGCCCTGCCCGATGGCTCACCGGCCGAGGACAAGATCGCCGCCATCGGCATCCGCCTGCGCAAATGGGTCAGCTTCCATGGCATCTCGATCAATGTCGAACCGGAGCTCGCGCATTTCGACGGCATCGTGCCGTGCGGCGTTCGCGGCCACGGCGTCACCAGCCTTGTCGATCTCGGCCTGCCGGTGGATATGCACGACCTCGACCGGGCGTTGTACGGTGCGTTCGAAGATGTGTTTGGCGCGGTGGAGCGTTAGAGCGTTTCAAGCATTTCTTGAAACCCACCCCTCCTCTACGTCATCCTCGGGCTTGACCCGAGGACCCATTGGCATGTTCTCGGAATAATGTGGGTCCTCGGGTCAAGCCCGAGGATGACGACAGAAAAGGTGGATTGGCAAAGGTCTCTAGATGAACTCCATGATCACCGCATCCACAGCCAGGCTGTCGCCCTGCTTGGCGTTGATCGCCGACACTGTCAGATCGCGGTCGGCACGCAGGACGTTCTCCATCTTCATCGCCTCGACAATGGCCAGCGTTTCGCCCGCCTTGACCTCCTGCCCCTTCGTCACATTGATCGAGACGATCAGCCCCGGCATCGGGCAGAGCAGCAATTTCGACGTATCCGGCGGTATCTTCACCGGCATCAGCTTTTCCAGCGCCGCCACGTGCTTCTGCATGGCGTGCGCGACGATGGACATGCCCCGCCAGTCGATGCGCATGCCATTGAGCACCGGGCGCAACTGCGCCTTCACCGCGCGCTTGTCGATATAACCACTCCATACGGCATCTCCGGGCTGCCAGTCACTGCGAACGGTAACGACATCGCCGCCACGAATTGAAAGTTCAATCTTGGAAGGCGGTTTGGCCGCACAATTTGCAATCGTGATCGGCACGTAATCGTCCTTGATCCGCACCTCCCATTCCGTGCGCATCTTGCCCGTGTGCGGCCGCAAACGATCCGACAGTCGATCCAGACGCTCCTTGCGCACCAGTTCGACAGCCAGCGCGATCGCTGCCAATATATCGAGATCGTCCGGTGACGGCGAAATCGGCTTGAATCCATCCGGAAATTCCTCGGCGATGAACGCGGTTGAAAGCCTTCCCTCGCGCCAGCGTGGATGCTGCATCAGCGCGGCGAGAAACGGGATGTTGTGCGCGATGCCATCGACGACGAACGTATCCAGCGCATCCGCCATCGCATCGATGGCCTCGAGCCTCGTCGGTGCCCAGGTGCAGAGCTTGGCGACCATCGGGTCATAGAACATCGAGATTTCCGAGCCCTCGGTCACGCCGGTGTCGTTGCGGATGATCGCCTTGCCAATCGGCCCCTCCGCCGGCGGGCGATAGCGTGTCAGCCGCCCGATCGACGGCAGGAAGTTGCGATATGGGTCTTCCGCGTAGAGCCGGCTTTCGACAGCCCAGCCATTGAGCGTCACATCCGCCTGTTTGATCGCCAGCTTTTCGCCAGCGGCAATGCGGATCATCTGTTCGACCAGATCGATCCGGGTGATCAGTTCGGTGACAGGGTGTTCCACCTGCAGCCGCGTGTTCATCTCGAGGAAATAGAAATTGCGGTCCTTGTCGACGATGAACTCGACTGTTCCAGCACTCTGGTAGTCCACCGCCTTGGCCAACGCCACCGCCTGCTCGCCCATGGCCTTGCGCGTCGCCTCGTCCAGGAACGGTGACGGCGCTTCCTCCACCACCTTCTGGTTGCGGCGCTGCACCGAACATTCGCGCTCGCCAAGATAGATGGAGTTGCCGAAAGCATCGGCCAGCACCTGGATTTCGATGTGACGCGGATCGACGATGAACTTCTCGATGAAGACCCGCTCGTCGCCGAAGGAATTGCGTGCCTCGGAGGTCGCGCGTTCGAAACCGTCGCGCACTTCCGATTTGTTCCAGGCAATGCGCATGCCCTTACCGCCGCCGCCCGCGGAAGCCTTGATCATCACCGGGTAGCCGATCTCCCCAGCTATCCGCTCCGCATGGGCCGGGTCGGTGATGACGTCGAGAAAGCCCGGAACCGTGCTCACCTTGGCCGCGTTGGCGAATTTTTTCGATTCGATCTTGTCGCCCATGGCGATGATCGCCTTGGGCTTCGGCCCGATGAAGATGATGCTCTGCTTTTCCAACGCCTCGCAAAAGGCGGAGCGCTCGGAGAGAAACCCGTAGCCGGGGTGAACGGCTTCCGCGCCGGTGTCCTTGCATGCAGCGATGATCCTGTCCGCCACGAGATAGCTTTCAGCAGCGGCAGCCGGCCCGATATGCACGGCCTCGTCGGCCATCTCCACATGCACAGCATCGCGATCCGCATCGGAATAAACCGCAACGGTGGCAATCGCCATCTTGCGCGCAGTTTTAATGACGCGGCAGGCAATCTCGCCACGGTTGGCAATCAGTATCTTTTTGAACAAAGCGAACCTCCCAACAGGTCTTTGTTTCTATTGCCAAACTTCGTTCTACTCAACTGATTCCTGTCAATTGTATGCGGGCTCGCTCTCTTCGCGGTTCTTTCCTTCGCGCCAGATCAGATAGGCGCCGGAAGCGACGATGATGGCGATCCCCAGCCACTTCGATGCGGTAGGAAATTCCCTGAAGACAAAGAGCCCGATGAGCACTGCCATGACGATTTCGAGATATTGAAAAGGCGCCAGCAGCGAGGCGGGGGCAAGCCGCGAGGCGTTGGTAATCAGCTGGTGTCCAGTTGTCGCAATGACCCCCATCGCGAAGAGCAATGACCACGACAGGGCATTGGCCGGAAGGCCGAATGTCATATCGCTGATTTCAAAGGCCGCGCCGAAGAACAGCGCGACGAGAGTCGTCAGCGTACCGCCTACCCCCGCATATAGCTGCATGACAAGCGTTGTGTCGGCAGTGCCATACCGTCGGTTCAGGATAAGATAGAAGGCAAAGGATGCTGCCGTGCCGAGCGGCAAAAGCGAAACCCAGCCGAAGAGTTCCCAACTCGGCTGAATAACGATCAGTGTGCCGATGAACCCGATGGCGACAGCCATCCACCTGCGCCAGCCGACATGTTCCTTCAGCAGGATTGCCGAAAGGGTCGTCAGCATCAACGGTTCGACGAAGAACACTGCTATGGCGTCTGCCAACGGCATGTATTTGATCGCCGCATAAAAACAAAGACCGCCGACCCCCATGAGAACGCCGCGAAACAGGTTCCCCCAAAGCTTGACGGGCTTTAAGGATTTGACCCCGGTCAAAGCAATGATGATCATTGCGGCGAGCATAGCCTGAAATCCGAAACGGAAAAGCGTCACGGTTGCCGGCGATACGCTGTCCACGGTCGAGAGCCATTTGGCAATGGCGTCCATCACAGGCAGGAAAAACATGGCCGCCGCCATCATCGAAACACCCTGCACCTGTTGTGCGGTTGTATTTTCCATGCTCATCATTCCTCTGGACGCCGCAACGACGTGGCTTGCTGGAATATCGCTCCCGCCAAAAAAAGCAATCGTGATAGTGGGTGCGCATGGCTGTCCCTCCACCTTCTCCGTCATCCTCGGGCTTGGCCCGAGGACCCACGGCCGAGGAGCATACCTCCACCCCCGCGCAACATATTCCAGTAGGGTTGAAGCTAATGTCACCAGCAAAACTTACTGGAATCCGTAGAGCCAGGATAAATCGCTTGGTGCTTCATCGTCGTGGGTCCTCGGGYCAAGCCCGAGGATGACGGAGAAGGACGTGCCCCATGGAAATCGTTTTGGTGAGCACGTCACTCTCATCGAAAGGATGACAATACATTGCCAACCCGCTCGGTCAGTTTTTCAGCCACACTTGAATGTCAGCGCTCGGGCGTATAGTTCTGTGGGTGAATACCGGAACAGACAGCGAACTCCCATCGCGTTTCGCCATGAAGCGTGCAAATATCAAGGGTGATTCGAATCTCTATGAAGTTGGCCGAACAAGACCATGGATGACAATAACGACCTCTTTTCAGCGATCGTAAAAACCGCCCGCGAACGGCAGGCGGCGAGCGAACCAACACGCCCAGAGTCTGCCAAGCCTGTCCCGGCCGCGCCGGTCAAATCCGCGCGCCCCACGCCCGAAGCCAGCGGCAACTACAATGCGGCTGATATCGAGGTGCTGGAAGGGCTGGAGCCGGTTCGCCGCCGTCCGGGCATGTATATCGGCGGCACCGACGAGCGCGCGCTGCATCATCTGTTCGCGGAAGTCATCGATAATTCCATGGACGAGGCCGTCGCCGGTCACGCCAATTTCATCGATATCGATCTCGACGAAAACGGTTATCTGTCGGTCACGGATAATGGTCGCGGCATGCCGGTCGATCCGCATCCGAAATTC
The DNA here is from genome assembly GCF_054049495.1 of Phyllobacterium sp. P5_D12. Classification (NCBI taxonomy): domain Bacteria; kingdom Pseudomonadati; phylum Pseudomonadota; class Alphaproteobacteria; order Hyphomicrobiales; family Phyllobacteriaceae; genus Phyllobacterium; species Phyllobacterium sp. P5_D12. Next base: position 24,458 of record NZ_JBFUMG010000013.1, read on the forward strand.
AAGGACAAATCCGCGCTTGAAGTCATCATGACGATGCTGCACGCCGGCGGCAAGTTCGACTCCAAGGTCTATGAAACCTCCGGCGGCCTGCATGGCGTCGGCGTTTCGGTCGTCAACGCGCTCTCGGACCACGTCGAAGTCGAGGTCGCGCGCAACCGCCGTCTGTATCGCCAGCGTTTTTCGCGCGGCAAGGCGCTTGGACCGCTCGAAGAAATCGGCGAAGTGCAGAACCGCCGCGGAACGCGTGTGACCTTCCATCCCGATGCCGAGATTTTCGGTCAAGGCGCCAAGTTCGATCCAGCGCGGCTTTACAAGATGGCGCGCTCGAAAGCCTATCTCTTCGGCGGCGTTGAGATCAGGTGGAATTGCGCCCCGTCACTGCTCGATCCGAAGGATCCGACGCCGGACAAGGCCGTCTTCCATTTCCCGGGCGGCCTCAAGGATTATCTCGGCGCCTCGCTCGGCAAGGATTTTCAGATCACGCGCGAGATGTTTGCCGGAAAGACGGAAAAGACCAGCGGTCATGGCGCCATGGAGTGGGCTGTCGCGTGGTATGGCGGTGATGGTTTCGTCAATTCCTATTGCAATACCATTCCGACCGGCGAAGGCGGCACCCATGAAGCAGGGCTGCGCATCGCACTCACCCGTGGCCTGAAGGCCTATGCGGAACTCACCGGCAACAAGCGCGCCTCGATCATCACCACCGATGATGTGATGATCTCCGCCGCCGCCATGCTCTCGGTGTTCATTCGCGAGCCGGAATTCGTTGGCCAGACCAAGGACAAGCTGGCGACTGTCGAAGCGCAGCGCATCGTTGAAAATGTCATTCGCGATCCGTTCGATCATTGGCTTGCCGCCTCGCCGCAGGAAGCATCGAAGCTGCTCGACTGGGTGGTGGACCGGGCTGAAGAGCGCGTCAAGCGTCGCCAGGAAAAAGAGGTCAACCGCAAATCCGCTGTCAAGAAGCTGCGCCTGCCGGGCAAGCTTGCCGACTGCAGCCAGACAGGCGCGCTGGGCGCCGAACTCTTCATCGTTGAGGGCGACAGCGCTGGCGGTTCGGCCAAGCAGGCGCGCGATCGCGCCACACAGGCCGTGCTGCCGCTGCGCGGCAAGATTTTGAATGTGGTCAGTGCCGGACGCGAAAAGATGACGGCCAACCAGCAGATCGGCGATCTCATCCTGGCGCTCGGTTGCGGCACCCGCTCGAAATACCGCGACGAAGACCTGCGCTACGATCGCATCATCATCATGACCGACGCTGACGTCGATGGCGCGCATATCGCATCGCTACTGATCACCTTCTTTTATCAGGAGATGCCGGAGCTTATCCGCAACGGCCACCTCTTCCTCGGTGTCCCTCCGCTCTACCGTCTCGCGCAGGGTGGCAAGGTCGCCTATGCCCGCGACGATGCGCATAAGGACGAACTCATGAGAACGATGTTCACCGGCAAGGGCAAGGTTGAGATCGGGCGGTTCAAGGGCCTTGGTGAAATGCGCGCCGACCAGCTCAAGGAAACGACGATGGACCGCAAGAAGCGCACCCTGCTGCGTGTCCAGATCGATGAGGAATGGGCCAACGAAACCAAGCTCGCCGTGGACGATCTGATGGGCACCCGCCCCGATGCGCGCTTCCGCTTCATCCAAGATCGCGCCGCCTTTGTTGAGGAACTGGATATTTAGCGTCCTGCCTCTACTTGCGTCGCTCGACGAGCTTGCTATGCGTGCCGCGCATTGCACGGCTTTCAAAACACCCCTCCCTGTCGCTTCGCTCCGTCCCTCCCCACAAGGGGGAGGGTAATGGTGCCATGTCTGGTAGAGTCATGGTTTAATTTGGACAGAGGCGAAGGCCTGCTAGGGTCTTACCCTCCCCCTTGTGGGGAGGGAGGCTGCGTAGCAGCAGGGAGGGGTTTTTTCGAACAACGGGAGGCAATCCAATGACATTGAAATGTATCGATCCTGACGGTATCTCAACCCCGCAGACCTACAGCCATGCGATCGTTGCCACAGGCAGCCGAATGGTTTTTATCGCCGGACAGGTAGCAGAAGACAGCCAGGGCAAACTTGTCGGTCGCGGCGATATGATGGCGCAGGCCCGTCAGGTGTTTGCAAATATCGGGCGGGCGCTTGCCGCTGCGGGCGCTGAGCCTCGACAGGTTACGAAGCTGACAATCTTCGTCGCCAATTACCAGCGCGAGCACCTCGCCATGATCGAAGAAGGACGCGTCGCGTTGTTCAAAGATCACAAGCCAACCGACACGCTGGTCGGCGTAGCGGCGCTGACCAACCCCGACTACCTTCTGGAAGTTGATGCAGTGGCGGTATTAGAGTGATATACATCAAAAGTATTAGTCCTTGAAGTATGCCTCGAACAGGAGTACATCATAAAGACTAGGCGCGGCTCCTCCTCCCTGCTTTTGGCGCGCGCCTGGTTCCCCCCATTTGAGCCGGACGCAAGTCCGGCTATTTTTTACCTTCAAATACCTCTTGCAACGTCTCGGAAAAATTAATCGAACGCTCGTTCAATTAATTCTCCGACGAGACGCGTTTGTCCTGGCGGTTTTTCGGCATTTGATCCCTATGAACCGCTATTTCAAAACTATTTTGATGCAAGTCCGAGCGATTGCTGCGCAAGGAATCCCGATTCCTATGCAAGAATCCCCGAAACTGACGCAGAATTTTCAACCGCCAGCTTCAATTTGATTGCGCTGAGTTGCGTCAGATATGCAGCGCGTGTCCGAGCGCCTTGAGGGCGGCTTCCTGAAAACCTTCGCCCTGCGTCGGATGCGCGTGGATCGTCCCGGCGATATCTTCCAGTCGCGCGCCCATCTCCACGGCAAGGGCAAAGGACGCCGAGAGCTCGGATACGCCCTGCCCGACCGCCTGGATTCCGAGGATAAGATGGTTGCCGGCAGCGGCGACGACGCGGACGAATCCCTCCTCGCCCTCCTGTGTCATGGCGCGGCCATTGGCGGCGAAGGGAAACAGGCCGATCTTGATTTCGTGTCCGGCTTCCTTTGCCTCTTCGGGAGAAAAGCCAACAGAAACAATCTCCGGATCGGTAAAACACACTGCCGCGATAGCGCGTTTGTCCCAGCTGCGGTTTTCGCCGGCAATGATTTCCGCCACCATTTCGCCCTGCGCCATGGCCCGGTGTGCGAGCATGGGTTCGCCGGTCACGTCGCCTATGGCATAAACGCYGCGCATCGAGGTGCGACACTTATCATCGATTCTGACGAACTTTCCGTCCATATCGAGGTCGATTTCCTCAAGGCCCCAACCGGTGGTCACCGGCTTGCGGCCGACGGTCACCAGCACCTTGTCAGCCGGGATTCTCTCGTCCTTGCCGTCCGCGGTTTCGATCAGCAGCGCATCGCCCTTTGTGCTCATGCCCTTGGCTTTGACTCCGGTCAGTATAGTCATACCTAACTCATTGATATGCTTGACGATTGGCCGGGTCAGCTCCGCATCGTACTGCGGCAGGATTTTGGGCAACGCCTCGACAACCGTCACTTTCGAGCCGAGCTTGGCAAAGGCTGTCCCGAGTTCGAGACCGATATAGCCGCCTCCGACAACGACCAGCTTCTCCGGGATTTTTTGCAGGGCCAGTGCCTCGGTTGAGGAAATGACATTTCCACCGAACGGCAGCGACGGAATCTCGACAGGAGCCGAACCCGTTGCAATCACTACGTTTTCTGCCCTGATAATCTGCTGGCCCGTCAGCGTTTCGACCTCCACGGTCTTGCCGTCGCGAAACCTGGCCTTGCCGGTAACGATCTTGACGTTGGCCTTCTTGAGCAGCCCGGCGACGCCATTGTTCAGTCGGCTGACAATCCCGTCTTTCCAGGCGATTGTCTTCGAAAAGTCGATCGCCGGCTCACTTACGGAAATACCGAGAGGCGTATTATTGGCGGCGAAATGTGCAACCTTTTCAAACTCTTGCGCGGCGTGGATCAGTGCTTTGGAAGGGATGCACCCCACCATCAGGCAGGTACCGCCAACCTTTGCCGCTTCGACAATGACTGTATCGACATTCAGCTGGCCAGCCCGAATGGCGCAGATATAGCCGCCGGGACCCGCGCCGATGACCAGCAGTTTGCAGGAAATATCCTTCATCACTCAACCTTCCACAAAAATCAGCGCCGGCGTTTCGAGCAGCGTCTTGATTCGTTGAATGAAAACAGCGGCATCCCAGCCGTCGATGACGCGATGGTCGAAACTCGACGACAGGTTCATCATCTTGCGGGGGATAAAGTTCGTTCCATCCCACATCGGCCGGGTCATGATCTTGTTGACGCCAATGATCGCCACCTCCGGATAGTTGATGACTGGCGTCGTCACCACCCCGCCCATACTGCCGAGCGACGTGATCGTGATCGTCGACCCGCTCAGCTGCTCGCGCGTCGCCGTACCGGTTTTGGCCGCATCTGCCAGCAAATTGACCTCGGCAGCACAATCCCACAGCGTGCGCGCCTCGGCATGCTTGACCACCGGAACCACCAAGCCGTTCGGCGTCTGCGCCGCGATACCGATGTGGACGCCGCCATGCTGGTGGATAACATTGGCCTCGTCGTCGTAAAGCGCGTTGAGTTGCGGCTGATCGGCAATTGCGCGCACCATCGCCCGCATCAGAAACGGCAGAATGGTCAATTTTGATTGGTCGGCGCGCTTGTTGGAATTCAATGTCGCGCGCAATTCCTCCAGCGACGAGACATCGATTTCCTCGACATAGGTGATGTGCGGAATGTGCGATTTGGCAATCGCCATTTTCTCCGCGATCTTGCGGCGCAGGCCTACAACCTTGATTTCCTTGACGGAATTATCGGGAGCAAGTGCCGTGATACCGGGTTTTTGCGAACCGCGCGCGAAGAAGGCTTCGAGATCTTCATGGCTAATGCGCCCCGCCGGGCCCGTGCCACTGACCTGGCGAAGGTCAACGCCGGCC